>JBAUTA010000714.1:0-3991 GCA_049581985.1 Kovacikia sp. | reverse complement strand
CTGCAAACGCCTGGAGTGGTTATCCTGGGGAGCTTTTGAGGCTTCACCCAGGGCATCGTACCAGAGACCTGCTTCTGCATACAAATCGACTCTAGTGGCGCGATCGCGCGTTTCTGAAAGTTGATTTTTCAGCTTAGCCGACAGCGGCACAACCTCAATTTCTGACTGCGCGATCGACACCCTGGAAGGGTAACTGGGGTCGCAGAGCCAGATCACTCGCCAAACATACCGTTGTCCGATCGCTAATTCGGGGGCAGTTTGGGGTAGGGAAAAGGGCATGATTGGCGCGGTACTTTGCTCCGCTGTGCCTTGTAGGGTTGCCTGATAAAGCGGTTTCCCATCCGTTTCCCCCGCTTTGTAGAGCCTGAATTCCAGGGAAACGGGTGGCCGCTTGGCCGCTTGGGGATCCGCTTGGGGAGCTGGGAGTGGCATATACCAGATAAAGGTGGGGCGAGTGGAGCTAGTTTGTCCCACATGGCTAGAAGGAGCCAGCGCAGTCAGCCCAATTTTCTGATTTCCGGCACAGGCACCCCTCCTGCCTCCCACGCTTGTCCCCTGTGGCGGCGGACCTTGAGGTGGACGATACCGAGCCAACGCTACTGGAACAGTGGCCAGATAGATACCAAGAACACAGCCCAGCAGAAGCTGATGATTGAAGAGTTTTCTTGATAAACACATGGCTACAAATCCTGGTTTTGAATGGTCAGTCCAGTTTAAAGAATCGGGCTTAGAGGATGTTTTAAAAGTCCTATTGCGAGTAGCAAATCGTACAGATCCCCCTAAATCCCCTCTTAAAAAGGGGGACTTCAAGCCTGTTTCCCCCCTTTTTAAGGGGGGCTAGGGGGAATCTTGAAGTATCACAGCCTATACCTTTTCAAACACCCTCTAAATTGCTTGTGAACAGAGGGAGTTGTGAAAGCCTTTCCCTGCCGGGAAAGTACTTTCACAATCCAAATTAGGATCGCTATATCACAAAAACCCAATCCATTTCGATTTTTTTGTAAAACATTATTTCAATAGTTGGCGATTTCGCAAACTCTTATTGTGATCCCTTAATTTGCTATTAAATTTGTCTGGAATTTGCGGTTGAATCAGTTAATCTGCAATGTGGCTTTCATGTCAATCGGTCAATTCCATTCACACTTGGCATTACGAACTAGCCTCAAACCACTCCCAGAATTTAGTGCAAGCTGGATATGATTAAAACCCCTTGCTCCGCCCCAGGAGTCTGCCAAGACTGGCTAAAGGGTTGAAAACCCTCAAAGCCCCCGGCATATGGGTTTTGTAGATTTGACTGACCCCTCAAATCGATCCTGACGGACTACTAGATTCTGTCAATCTCCAAAAAATTCAGCCCGGTGGCTACATTCTGCAAAGCTTTCTCAGTCCAAATAAACCGACGAGTTCAGAGTCCAGCAAATTTCTCACTCATCTTCCTATAACGGTTTGCAGATCAATGGAGTACAGGGGGTGCAGGGGGCAGTGCCCCCTGCGTAGGGGTTCCACCCCCACACCCCGTACCTCACCCAGGTGAAAACCGCTATAAAAGGTGATTTCAAAAGATGATTTGAGGTTGTTCTGGCGCAACTTAATCAATACCGATTTACAGCATGAAGGTTGCAGTTGGGAGGAGTGGGGACTTCGCCCCCAGCCAGGGGTCCCACCCCCTCCTTGATCGGTCGTGTTTGCCCTGTATCGGTATCACTTGAGCGCCGATTGTCCGACTGTAGTCTGGTAACAATGTCTTGACTGCAAAATATACCGCCTGTTGAGACATTTCGTAGCTCCTTGCCCTTTAGCCCCTTTGTCTATGACTTCAAATTCTGATGACCATTCCTTCAGCCAGTCCTTAGCTGCTGAGATTGCCGTGAGTCACCATCAAGCCGTACAAAACGAAGCTTTGCAGAATAGTAGCGATCCCACCCTGTCATTGTTAGACCAAACCTATCTGAACAGCAGGTCTGGCAGTGAATTCGTTGATCCCCTGCGGGCTGCCCAGGGGGTTTACATTACGGTTCACGGACATTTTTATCAGCCGCCTCGGGAAAATCCTTACCTGGACGCGATCGAACGTCAGCCCAGTGCGTCTCCCTTCCATAACTGGAATGAGCGGATTCATCACGAATGTTACCGTCCCAATGCCTTTGCCAGGGTTCTCAATGACCGGGGAGAGGTAATGGGGATCGTTAATAATTACGAGTATTTCAGCTTCAACATCGGTCCCACCTTGATGAGTTGGCTGGAACGCCACGATGTCGAGACTTACCAGCGAATTCTTGAAGCAGACCGGAAAAGCTGTGCCCGGTTAAATGGACATGGGAATGCGATCGCCCAGGTCTACAACCACACCATCATGCCGCTGGCGAACGATCAAGATAAGCTGACCCAAATCCGTTGGGGCAAAGAAGATTTTCGCTCCCGTTTTGGACGCGATCCCGAAGGGATGTGGCTGGCCGAAACTGCGGTTGATTATCCCACGCTAGAAATTCTGATCGCAGAAGGGATCAAATTCATTATCCTGGCACCCTCCCAGGCACAGCGTTGTCGTCCTGCAGGTGACAACGACACTGCCGATCCCACCTGGCATGAAGTCGGGGGTGGGCAAATCGATCCCACGCGTCCCTATCGGTGTTTTCTCAAAGGCACCAGACACGAAACAAGCACCGATCAACAATCGAACCCGCCCTACATCGACATCTTCTTCTACGATGGTCCCATTTCTCGCGATATGGGGTTTGATGACAGCACCTTGAGCAGTTCCTACCACTTTGCGGGGCGGTTGGGGCAGGCAGTGCGTGGAGATCATCGCCCATCTCAGTTAATTGCCGTAGCAACGGATGGGGAAACCTTTGGTCACCACAAGGGTGGCACTGAGAAATGCCTGGCCTATGCCTTTATTTCTGAATTTCCCAGCCGGGGCTGGACTGTGACTAACTTTGCCCACTATCTGTCGCTGCATTCTCCTACCTGGGAGGTGGAACTTAAGCCAGTCACTGCCTGGAGCTGTAGCCACGGAGTCGATCGCTGGCAGGAAGATTGCGGCTGTGGAGGGGGAGGGCTGTGGAATCAGCAATGGCGGCGACCTTTACGGAACGCGCTGGATTGGCTGCGGGATCAGTTGATTAAGGTATATGAGGAGGCGGGTCGCAAACTGTTTCGGGATCCCTGGCAAACGCGGGACGACTACATTCAGGTGATGCGCGATCGCACCCCCGCCAATGTTAACAACTTCCTCTCCCGGCACCAGACCCACAGACTAAATCCCAACGAACGGGTTGACGCCCTGCGCCTGTTAGAAATGCAGCGCCATACCCTACTGATGTACACCAGTTGCGGCTGGTTTTTTGAAGAACTGTCCCGCCCAGAGGGTGTCCAGATTCTTCGCTATGCTGCCAGGGCCCTAGAACTGGCAGGAGACGTTACCGGAATTCAGCTAGAAAAAGCATTTATCAAACGGCTGGCGTTGGCTCCTAGCAATGTCGATTTCTTCAAAAACGGTGCAGAGGTCTACCGGCAGCTTGTAAAATCTGCCCAAATCAGCCTGGAGCAGGTAGCGGCCCACTACGCCATCAGTTCCCTCTTTACCTCCTATCCCAGGGAACAGCAAATTTACTGCTACACGGCCCATCAGTTAGACTACCAACTGCAGCGGATAGGATCGCTCACCCTTGCCGTTGGGCAACTCCTTTTGACCTCAGACATTACGCGAGAAAGTGTCAACCTGATGGTGGCAGTCTTGCACCTGGGCGGGTGGGATTTTCACTGTTGTATCCAACCTTTTTCTGGACGACGGGACTACAGCAGTATGAAAGAACGGCTGTTTGAGTCCCTCCAACAAGCCAGTGCGGCGCAAACGATTCTGGCGATGAATCAGGTTTTTCGGAGCCAGTCCTACAGCCTCCAAAGCCTGTTTGCAGAAGAGCGCCATCGAATTATGCGGCTGCTCAGCCACGAAACGTTGACCCGTCTAGACCAGCTCTATACCCAGGTT
>JBAUTA010000713.1:0-2380 GCA_049581985.1 Kovacikia sp. | reverse complement strand
ATCATAAACAATTCCGCAAATCCCAGCCAACAGCAACCACCCCATCAAATTAATCCGCACGTCAAACAAAGTGATATCTAGCAGGTTAAACAGGGCAGAGCCTAGAAATGCCGTCAGGTACGTGAAGAAAATGAGTCGATCGGAGAGCGGCAGAGAAGGGGGGATAGGATGACATGGGGCAGTGGAGAGAGAGGAAGCTTTATTATCTTTATTATCAGGACGGTTTGTTTTAGGGGCCCCACCTGTCCAAACAGCTAAGAGTAGACTTCCCTTAACAATCACCCAACCCACCAACCCAAAGAATAGGAGCGTGGCTGGCAGACCCGTTTCAGCAGCCAGCATGAGCAGCAAGTTGTGGGGATGACCAATAAAAAGATGCATTTGTTCCTGGTAGATGGCACTGAAGTTTCTCAGTCCCCAACCTGTCCAGGGGCGCTGTTCTACCAGGGAGCAGGCAAATCTCCACTGGGTAATTCTCAGGGTTTCAACGGGACGATTGGGGTAAAGCTGGTCAGTTAATCTGATCCACAGGAAAGCCGGGACGATCGCTCGTAACCCTTCCCTCATAGGAGAAGGGGCAAACGCTGAGCCTAAAACAACCCCACCGATCGCAACAACTCCCGCTAGAATCCACCGCCATCCCAGATAAACCGAAAAAGCAAGACAGGCAAGCAGTGCGATCGCCCAGACATTGCGAGAGTCGGTCAAAATCAGTGCGATCGCATTACCGAGAACGGCAAGGGTCAGGAAACCACGATGGTACAGGGTATGCCGCATTTCCGCCCCCCCCGCCAATCCCAAACCCTGGCCTCCATTCCCCGTCCGCCGTCCGCTGATGAATGCCTCAACCCCCAGCCCCAGGTTAAGAATAAACGAAACTCCTAAATAGCTTGCCAGGACATTAGCGTAAAAGAAAATTGAAGCCATCCGACCCGGAGGATTCCCCGTAGGGTCAATTTGCCAATCTACAACGCTACCCAAAATCAGCACATGTCCTGACCAACCCCAGAACAGTTGCCCAAAACCAATCAGGACGATCGGGACCGAAGTTACTACCACAATCCAAGCAATTCGTCGCAGTTGGGCAGGGGTTTGGATCAGTTCGCTGAGGGCGGCAAAGATAAGGAAAAACGGTAAAAAATTCGCTAATCCTAGGAAAGCATCCGCTTTTTGGTATGCCAGGAGGGCACTGATTACCATCAGCCCAGCAACGATCGCAAACCCTCGATTCACAGGTCGCTGGGCAATGCTTCTGAACCGTTGCTGGAGCAAAATCAGGCTGATCAGTGAAACTGCGACGCTTCCCAGCAACGAACTGAATGGAATAACCAGAAGTGCTATCTGAAAACCATCCCAATAGGTCTGTAGCCGGGGATCAGGATGACGCTGATTAGAAATCAGGTTCTTAAAAACCAACTTCATTCAAATCCCCATATGCCGTACCCCACCCCCTATAATCTATGCCCCATTCACGCTGGTTCAAAGCATTCAGCACGGGTTAGACGAATTTGCGCCAGCGCGTAGATTATTGGAATAATGCGTCCGTAGTTAGTTGAAATTGCCCGCCAACCTAAATCGGCGAAGAACCATGCCCAGAGTGCCGGTCCCAGCACTGAGAAGACTCCCCGAACGGCAGTATAGCGTGCCGCAGATAGTGCCATTCCCCGTCGGGCAGCTTGAGCCGTGAGATAGGTCTGAAACTGGGTCGCGGCAGCAACTCCACCCGCCACGGCAGCTTGCTGGGCAACCTGATAGGTTGCAAATTGAAGGGCAAACTGGCGGGCAATTTGCTGCAACAGAATGGGACGCAAAATTGAGCTGACAGCTAGAGCGCTACTACCCTTAACAAGCAATTTAAGTGGATCATGCTGGAGCGTAGCAGGTAACTGGGGCAGAATTTGGGAACGGGTCAAAGATTGTTTTAACTGAACTCGCAATTTCCCTTGCTCCCCAGTGGGTAATTCCTTCCAGGCTCGCGCCAGGAGATTCAGAAAAACCTCTGCTTCCAGATCAACTGTAGATATGGAGCGCTGGTAAGGGAGTTTGAGATAGCGGCAGACCTGAATCAAGATTTGACGGTAGGACAGGAGATCGGTTTGGCGGCTCAGAACGGTCATCCCATCTGCTGCCAGAAACCGGAATCGATTTTCAACCAGATCTAACCAGTCCTGCCGCCCCTGACTTTGAACTTCGATCGGGTCCGGTGTGTGAACGTAATCGAGAGGATTGAATTTGCGGCGGAAAAGAATCTCTGTTAAGTCTCGTAGCTCATCATCCGTCGCCAACTCTAGTGCGATCCTTAACTCATCCACCGCCAACTCCTCTGCTACTAAGATTATTAATATTGGCACTATTCTACCTACTAAATTGGGCAGAAAGG
>JBAUTA010000712.1:0-2034 GCA_049581985.1 Kovacikia sp. | reverse complement strand
TTGAAAAATGTTTCTTTTGCCGGAGATTTGCGTATATTCACGGGATTAACATTCTTGTAATCAATATTCTTGAAAATGAATATCTCCACCGCAGGCAGATAGAGTATTGCTTTGCCACACTCCCATACTTCGCAGCTCAACAGCACTCAACATCGCCCCTTGGACGACTTCATGCAGCCCAAAGAGCGGGGAATTGCCCCGCAGTGCTTAAATAAATTCACCTGACAAAAAGTCTGCTTTCAGAGTAGGGTTAGTATTCGAAGTCCAGGTATGCGAAGTTAAAGTGCAGTTCCTGATTGCAATCCAAAGTAGTTTGTAGAATGAAGCGAGTTTCACTGGGTCTTGCGTTTCTGCTCGGCTTATTTTTGGTGGTAATATTAGCCCATCAATCGCCTGCTTTCACCCGTTTGGTATCTGGTTCTGTCGCGACAGCTAATTCCCAGGCGGGAAAGACAGTCAACGTTTTTGGTGGGACTCAGGAGAGAGGAGAACCGGGGAAAGAACCTGACCCCATGGGGGAAAAGGAAGGGGTGACTGGACTTCCTCCAAGGATTGCAGACCCAAGAATTGCGGCTCAAACCAGTGATACCGATAAGGACCAGCCTAAGGCGTTTGACGAGCTTGTGAAAGGTACAGAGCGATTAGATGGGTTATTTACGCTGTATCGAGATCGCTCTACAGGCAAGCTTTATATTGAAATCAACCCAGACCAACTCAATACCAATTACCTCTGTAACGTTACGTTGGAATCAGGAATTGGTCAAAACGGTATTTATAGTGGTTTACCCCTGGCTGACTTCCTGTTTACCTTCCGCCGAGTCAATGACAAAATCCAGTTTGTCATTCCCAACGTTTATTTCCGCACTCGCCCAGGTGACCCTTTGCAGCGATCGGTGCAGCGATCCTTCAGTGGTTCTGTTCTGCAAGCCCTTTCGATCAAGAGTTACAACCCCAAGCGCAAAAGTTACCTTCTTGACCTGAGTCCTCTATTCTTGAGCGATTTTCCAGGGTTAACTCCCTTGCTCGCAACTGTCCTGGGCTCTCCTTATACTCTGGATGCAAGTAAATCCTATTTTCATGAAGTCAAAAGTTTTCCGCTGAATGTGGAACTGGAGTCCGTCTATGGGTTTTCTGGAGGCACCGGAGAGGATCCACCTGCTCTCCTGGAAGTTTTGCCAGATAGCCGATCGTTTGACTTAAAAATTCGCTATAGCCTATCTCAATTATCAGCAACCAATAATTACCGCCCAAGGGTGGCAGACGATCGTATTGGCTATTTCATTACCGCTTACCAAGACTTGTCTGACGATTCACCCAGAACTCCCTTCGTTCGTTATATCAACCGTTGGCATCTGGAAAAACAAGACCCTCAAGCTTCCCTTTCTGTACCCAAAAAGCCGATCGTATTTTGGATTGAGAATACGGTGCCGCTGGAGTACCGGGATGCAGTGCGGGATGGGGTGCTGATGTGGAATCAAGCCTTTGAGAAAGCTGGATTTAGGGATGCGATTCAGGTGAAGCAAATGCCAGATAATGCCCCCTGGGATCCGGCGGATATTCGCTACAACACGATTCGCTGGATCAATTCTTTCGATTCTGGCTTTCTGGGGTTGGGTCCCTCTCGCGTCAATCCGCTAACAGGCGAAATCTTAGATGCGGATATTTTAATTGATGCCAGTTTTGCCCGTTACATGAAACGGCAGTATCAAACCCTGGCGCAGCAAAATCAAATGCGTGTGATGCCGTCCCTGGCAAAATTGACGGGCAATCCTGAACTTTGTAGCTACGGCGTCGCTTCCCATTATATGAAGCAGTCGGTGACTTCCAAAACGACACTGAATCCCAACCTAACTCTGCAATTGTTAGGTAATTACGACCTCTGTTTTGGGATAGAGGCAAGTCATCAGTTGGCGATTGGATCGATGGCGATGAGAATGCTAGAAGGGATTCCGCTCAGCAGCCCGGAGATGAAACAGTATGTGCAAGAATTTTTGAAAATGCTGATTGCCCACGAAATTGGGCATACGTTGGGAT
>JBAUTA010000711.1:0-5959 GCA_049581985.1 Kovacikia sp. | reverse complement strand
TCCAGTTTCAGGACATCTGCTGATCCGTATTCCGATTGGACAATCGCTTTCATCTTGTTCTCTCCCCTAGTGGCCACTGAGTTGTCTTTCTTGGCGAAGGTAAAGTTGTTCGATGTTTTCATAATCTTCTCTCTCAGATTGTGGATGTACTGACCTAGAGGTGGGCCAAGGCTCCGGCTTTAACGGAAATTTCGGCGGTTTGGGCTTATAGCCCCTCACAGTGGTTCAGTTCAATGTATTTGTTAAAAGTGATGCTTATTGTGAAGATACTTGGTGGGAAGGACTAGCAATCAATTCATCACAGCAAACTCTAGAAGCAGAGCCTGACATTTCCAATCTCCCTGCCCAGTGGGTTTCCTGGTATACGGCTGTCGCCTACTGCAGGTGGATTAGCAGCGCTCTAGGTTATCCAGTACGTCTTCCGACCGAATGGGAATGGCAAGCTGCGGCTACGGGTGGTCATTCGGACTATCTCTACCCTTGGGGGATTGACTGGAACTCAAATCTAGCCAACACAAAAGAGCACAGTGTTAATAGCCTAGTAAGCGTTGGCCTCTACCCTCAAGGTGCTTCTCCTGTTGGTGCTATGGATATGAGCGGCAACCTGTATGAATGGTGCCAGAATGAATTTGAAAATCCATATAAATGTGACTTTACAGGGATTTTACCCCGAACTACGCGCGGGGGTGCTTATTTTTCCTTCGGCAGCGCCCAAGACGCAGTCAAAACCACTGCCCGGTTTCAAGACAATCCCGATGGATATTTTAATAAGGAACAAGGCCGTCGGACCCGAGTTGGCATTCGGCTCGCTTGTGATAAACTTCCGATGACAGAAACTGCGAGAATCTAGCAGTGCTATGGTTTGGAGCAATTACTAACTAGACTCAGGCAAATATCGCAGCTTTGGAGAGCATCAAAAAGTAGGGGGTCTAGCAGGCTCAAGGAAGCTGTTGAACTCCTGGGCGTGGATCTGGATGATGAAGCCGAGATCGTAAGCCCAGCCGAATATGCTCAGAAATACTTCATGCAGGTTGCGGATTTCCAAGTCGTCGGGAACAGCGATAACCCTTGCCGCAAAGGGATGACATCGTTTAGTACGATTAGTACAATGCGCAGGTTGATGCGTTGAACGGAGCCAAGGTAGTGTCCGTCATTCCAACAGCGTTCATGCGAAGCCCATTGGCTGGGGTGTAATTAAAAGTGGTATTTTTTCCAAAACTGATCCTTGAAAGCTAGCAAATACGTTTTGATCACATACATGTTTTCAAAGGTTTCGGAATCCTAACTTTCACTTTTAATTACACCCCATTGGCTGCCTCTAGACCCCCGACTTTTGGATGCTCTCCAACTTCGCTACCATTGAGACTTTAAGGAGGACTGAGATGGACATTGCAGACTCGATTGGAACCTATCTCATTCAGCGTCTTTTCGCACATGGGGTTCACCATATCTTTGGTGTGCCAGGTGATTTTGTGCTGGGATTTAACAAGCTGCTGGAAAATAGCCCTATCCAGTTCATCAACACCTGTGATGAACAAGGGGCAGGATTTGCTGCCGATGCCTATGCCCGCTTGCAGGGATTAGGTTGCGTTTGTGTCACCTATTCCGTCGGCGGATTGAAGGTTGCTAATACTACCGCCCAAGCCTTTGCTGAGAAATCTCCCGTTGTGGTCATCAGCGGCGCACCTGGTACAAACGAGCGCAGCAAAAATCCACTCTTACACCATAAAGTGCGTGAGTTCGATACTCAGTACAAAATTTTTCAAGAACTAACCGTAGCAGCAACAGTCCTGGATAATCCCAACACGGCGTTTGCAGAAATCGATCGCGTGTTAGCTGCTGCTAATCGATATAAGCGTCCAGTCTATATCGAACTGCCTCGCGATATGGTGGACCAGCTTGGAAATCCAAGCGGTCAGCGTAGTAACCCGCCAGAGGTCAGTGATTCAGATAGCTTAGCAGAAGCCTTGAATGAAGCGGTCAACCTGATTAATGTCGCTCGTCAACCCGTGATTCTCGCTGACGTTGAAATGCACCGATTTGGCTTGCAGGACGCGCTATTACAGCTAACCGAGAAAACAAATATTCCTGTGGCAGCAACAATTCTGGGCAAATCAGTGATCAGCGAACGCCATCCTCACTACCTGGGACTGTATGCGGGTGCCTTGGGGAGTGAATTTGCCCATCAGTACGTGGAGTCTAGCGATTGCCTAATCCTATTGGGTGTCTTCCTGACCGATCTCAACCTGGGCTTGTTTACGGCTCACCTTGATCCCAAGCATTCCATCTCGGTGACTAGCGAAAAAACATCGATTCAGTTCCACAATTACGAAGACATTTGCTTACAAGATTTTGTTCAGGGATTGATTCAAGCTGATATTCACTGTCGACAGCCCAATCTGCCCAGGCATTCCCTACATCCGCTAACGTTTTCTACTGTTGCGAATCAACCGATCACAATCGCCCGGTTATTTGAGCAGTTGAACTCCTTTTTGAGCGACGACACGATTATCATTGCCGATGTGGGAGATGCCCTATTTGCCGTATTAGAATTGTTTGTTCATGGTAAAACTCATTTTTTATCGCCCGCCTACTATGCTTCTGTTGGGTTTGCTGTTCCTGCCAGCCTGGGTGCTCAGTTTGCCAGTCCTAACACCCGTCCCCTGGTATTAGTGGGCGATGGTGCCTTCCAAATGACAGGGATGGAATTATCTACGATCGCCCGCTTTGGACTCAATCCGATCACTATTGTTTTGAACAATAAAGGCTATGGCACCGAGCGCCCAATGCTCGATGGTGAATTTAACAATCTGCTGAACTGGCAATACAGCCGAATTCCAGAGGTTTTGGGTGCTGGCCGAGGATTTGAGATTCACACAGAAGATGAATTGGCAGCGGCTTTGCTAGAGAGTCGATCGCATCTTGAAAGCTTCTGCATCCTGGATGTTCATCTGGATCCACACGATATGTCAGCCGCCTTAAGACGAATGACTCAGGAATTAGGGCAACGAGTGGTTGCTCCAGCCCATGCCGTTTCTGCGGCTCCAAATACAGATTAACTCCTAAAGTTGGACAGGGGGGTGAGGATTACTCACCAATTGCTCCAACTATTGCTCCCTCATAGGCCGTATCTACGGAAATGGATTTCCAGGCATCTAATTCTGCTTTGACAGACTCTAGTTTAGCCTCAATCACGCTGACTGCATCGGCTCCTAAGGACAGCCTCAGCATCTTGTTGAGAATACTTGAGCGGCCTCAGATTATAGTATTGATTTATTCCAATGGCGATCGCGCAATTTTTTCCCATGACTGTGACATAACTCAAGGATGCTTATATTTAGCTTACTCTCCTATTAATTTCTTGCCAATTCATAAAGACCAGGACTTCCTTAAACCAGCAAATCAACTTCCAGACGAAAGCTAATCGTCACTCCATGTATGCCTTTTTTACGCCTTTATATAGCAGAAGAGGGTAATCGCATCTTAAAACGCAGCCAACATTACAAACTTTTTGGATAGTGTTATTGGTCATGGTATTCTAATTAGAATTGAGTGGTTATTGATTGGTTGACTGACAAATCTTAGAAGGTTAAAGATATAATGTCAATTGAATGATTTTTCGATTTGATAGGCTATTTTTTTCAGTCTTATTTTGCCCTTCGCTATTCTATTCATGATCCGCTCCTTATTGCTCTGTGGCCTGGGAGAACAAAACAGAAGCCAAGGAACAGACGGACTCTTCAGTTTCAACTAAACCACTATCAAAAAACTTTTTTCGAGCGGTTTGCAAACAGTAGTGCAATAAATCAGATTCCTGGTCAATCTTCGCCGCTAATTGCTTCTTCTCTTCATCAGTCCAGGGTTTCCAGGTTTCCCGTTGCCTTGGGCTATACCCTGGCGCGTGGGCCGTAACTGGGGGATCTGCCGGGGTCCCTGGTGATGTGTCCAACAGGGAATAACCTGTACCCTTGGCATTCTTCACCAGTTGCACCGCATTCCCTTTCCTGAGTGGGACTAAGGTAGGGTCGCCGGAGTCGCCCCATAGTTTAGTTTCCTCACCATCCGCCAGGGTCACGACTACGTTAATTCTGGGGCCATTCTTAGTATCTCTGACTGGACCTGCGGCATATTTCACCGTCCCTTGAACAATAGTCAAACTTGCCATAAATTCACCCTCCAAAAAATAGGGCCAGGGCTTTCGTTCCCAACCTTGGTTTCTCTCCTTGGAAAAAAGAAAGTTATTAATTGTTAATCTTCGAGCTGACCTTGAACTAGAGGAAAGTGTCTGTTATCAACCCTGCAAGCTGATGATTATTCACCTCCGTCAGGGATTCCACCAGTCCGGCAATCGCCTTTTCATCCCACTGTTCGGGATAGGCTACGCCTTCCCAGTCTGCAAAACGCACTTCATTAGGAAAGTCAGGATCAATGTATTTTGCTCCATCATGCTTTTGATAAGCATCCCGATAGAGTGCAATTGGATTAATACCCTTTGCATCACAGAACTGCTTAAACAAACTCATAGGGACGAGGAGAGAAACAACCCTCTTTCAAATCAAGTTTGGCTTGAGAAAGGGCACCTACTCTTGTAAGCTTTTGGCAGGGGTAGCGTCTAACCAAGTGTTTCATTCCACCCTCAACCTTCAGGTAAGCATCAACTACATATTCTGAATGTCCATAACTACAGACCCAGATTGAAATACAGTATTGGTCATTCATCACAAGCGTCTCTGTCATTGCTAAATCCTCAGAAATAGGCTCCCAGTTTGCAACTGGGTGATCATGGAAGTGAACAAACCCCCAGCTCATCACCAAGGGCATGAATTATTAATATTGCTAGGGACTAACTTAGGCCCCGCGTCCTTGCTTAAGTTCTTCGATTAAATCCCGTCTAGCTACTTGATTACTCTGGGCTAACATTTGCGCGGCCTCTGATGCCTGGGATGCTCGCTGCGCCAATTCCAACAGGAAGTCGGAAAAATCGACTGAGCCCACTTGTCGGCTATTAATTTGGTCTAGCTGCGTGTTGGCCCGCGCCAATTGTGAGCTCGCCTCCTCGATGGCTTGAAGAGCCTGGCTCTGGGCTTCTGAAAAGCGTTCTGCAGCCTCTGCCATCCGCTCTGGAGCTTCTGCAGCCAGCTTTAAGGGCTCTGCAGCCTGCTGAGTTGCTCTTTGCTATTGGCAACCTGCTGTTGTAGGGTTTGCAACTTTTGCTCATTGACAGGGTTTAAACGCTCTAATCCCACAGCGATACCATCTAGACGGTCTATGATACTCATCTGCCAAAGCGTTCTAGCAACTCCTCGCGCGATAGATTCGCCATTTGTAGCATCAACCCTGCAAGCTCTGCATCCGAAAGCTGGGCCATCCTGGGGATAAGACTAGCCATTTCTTCGTCTACTACCCCAAAACGACTGGTCAAAGCAGCTTCCAGTAGCTTTTGCCTCTGCTCCTGTTCTCCTTGCTGCTTTCCTTGCTGAATACCCTTTTGTAATGTCTCTTCCTTCCAACGCTCATAGACAGGTGACAAGCTCATGATCAATCCCCTTTCATCCTTATTCAAATTTTGACGTGCTTGCAACGATACGCGCAAGTTTGCTAACTGCTCCAAGGTATGTCGTTTGAACGGATGCTCTGCAGGGAGGGCTACCAGTTCTGTTACCGCCTGACTCTGGACCGTTCCTCGGCCCAACAACCTTAACCATAGTGTATCTGCGCTGACAGGCAGTTGGTGAATACAGACCAAAGCACTGCGGTTATGGGCTGGAAGAAAATACATGCCCTCGGCCCAGTCCTCTTTCTCAACGGCCCCAAACCCCTGCCAAACGCTCTTTGAAACCGTAGGAGTCAAAATCCACAATCTAGGCAAATCTGCTTCCGGTAATGGGGTCTTCTGGCGCTTTGCTTGCCGAAGTAGCTCTATCTCCACATCAAACAGCTTTCCCAGACACCCGCGTAC
>JBAUTA010000710.1:0-9749 GCA_049581985.1 Kovacikia sp. | reverse complement strand
TTGGGACTGAATCCGGATAATTTGCTCTTCCCGCTCAGTAATCTTCATAATTCATATGTGCTGAAATCCTTACATTCAGAGCATTATATCAATTCCAGGCTATGGCGAAAAACTCAAGACACTAACGCTAAAGGTTTCAGTAAAACTAAAGTTAAACGGATAATATCGTCCATAGGCTGTTGAGAAAAAAGTTGATTCAAGCAATTATATTCAATGATTAAATAATACCTCTCGCTGAGGCATTTGATTCACTTTTTTCCTTACGGATTGAGATTTTGGGATACTTTGATTCCTGTTTAGTTCATCCTGCTTTTTTCGTAATGTCAACTGCCTTTAATTTATTCATAATCTATTTATACTATTTTTCGAACTGTACTGACGTGGGCAGGGGCTACTTGTCCAAAATGCGCTCACGAACCCAAAAAAATAATCGAGGAGATGATAATGACAAAGTCTGGCTACTCAGTGTTTCGGCGCGTCTCCACTGCGCGTTTGCTGAGTAAAGTGAGTTTACTGACGCTGGCTGCAGCGATCCTGGTAGGTGCCTCAATCGGTTTGGCGACTGCCAAAGATAACGAACGCGAGAATGAGAGTGAGGGCGAACCTTACTCGATCGGCCTTTGGGGCGATCTACCCTACAATGACGTGCAGGCGGTGACGGGGGTCCCAAACCTCATCACTGACATGAACTCTCAGAACCTGGCTTTCACAGCTCATGACGGCGACCTGAAAGGGGGCAATAGTATCGCTGGCTCGGGCACGCCGACCACCTGCAGCAACGACCTCTACACCCAATCGCTCGGGTACTTCAATATGCTGAAAGCACCGGCAGTCTTCACTCCAGGCGACAACGACTGGACTGACTGCGATCGCCCCTCAAACGGTGGATTCAATTCACGCGGACGCCTAGACTATGAGCGGCAGATATTCTTCAGTACACCGTATTCGCTCGGGCAGAACCCCTTGAAGCAAGAAGTCCAGGCTGCTCCGTATGTCGAGAACCGCCGCTGGACTGTCGGCAATGTCACTTATGCGACGCTCAACGTCCAGGGTTCATGCAACAACCTCTGCGACACTGCGCCGGATCCAGACGAGTATGCAGCACGAAATGCAGCCAATATTGCCTGGCTGCACGAGACCTTTGCAGCAGCCACGAAAAAAAACTCGGCGGCTGTCATGTTGATTACCCAAGCCGATCCAGGGTGGGATAATAGCGACCCAACCAGAGCACCGACACGCGATCCGAAGACGCTGGTGGAAAATGATAAGGACGCTAACGGCGTCCCGATTCCTGATGGCTACAAGGACTATTTAGTCGCACTGCGCGATGAGGTGATCGCTTTTCGCAAACCGGTTGCCTACGTGCACGGCGATTCGCATTACTTCCGCATTGACAAGCCATTTCTGGATGCTCAAGGCAGACGACTTGAGAACTTCACTCGTGTTGAGACCTTTGGCAACAATGCAGCGAACGGCACCAATGACGTGCAGTGGCTCAAAGTGACTGTCAATCCCCGGAGCAGAGAGGTATTTTCATATCAGGCGCAGATAGTTCCCGCTAATCGAGTAGCCGTTCCGGTCCCCTAACACTACGCAGCTTCAATAAGCGATGTTGAGCGACAACTCCTCCCCTATCTCGTTGTACATGGGAGGAGTTGTTTTGAGGCTGGTTTAGCAGTACTGAAAGTTGTGGAACTCAATGCGGATTGGCAAGAGCTCTGGTTTCCTGAAACCGAAACAGCGAAAAGTATCCCAGGCGAATTTAGAGGTGATTTTTAGTTCTGACGCGCATATAAAACTCCTCCATCACTTCAATGAAAGAATTCTCCTTTTTCCAGAAGGCTGGAAAATCTCCCTGCTTTTTAACCAGTATGGCGGGGACGCTGGCAGTCAATGGTTCTTCAATCGTTTGAGGTAAGCGCTTTGCACCCAACCAAAAATCTCTTAAGTCGGCGATACCCTTAGCGGGCTGTAGCGTCGGTGTGGTGTAGTAGCTGTCATTCGGGATGGGAATATTGTTCACGTCTGCCAGCTCTGCACAAAGCGCTTGACCCAAAGGTGATTTGACCAGTTCTTTTTGAAGTGCCTCGCGTGACAACCCTTTTAGTTCAAATAGTAAAAAAGGGTCCTGGTCTAGTTCCGCTGCAACTAAGTAGTAAACTCCAGCAATATGTTTACAGGGGTTACCCCAATCTGGGCAGGAACAGGAAGTTTTGAAGTCGCCCTTACTGTGGGGCAAAAGGTGCAGATCCAGTTTCGCAAACGCATCCTCAATGGTATCCGGCATTTCGTTCAGCATTAATCTAGAAATCAGGCTGGCCTTCGAGGCGATATAGGCGATCGCAGCAGTCCAATTTGCCGCACTAATGGAAGTGAACTGTATGGTCGTGCTGTAGAGCGGTTCTTTATAGACCCCAAAGTAAGGATTTATAGAACCTCTCACCTTAGCGGTGACCAGGCCATCCTTAATCTCAAAGCTTTTGACCTTACCATTGCGGGCATAGGAGCGCCCTCTACTGAGGCGGCCCGAATCAGTAAGTTTTTCTAGGGCGCTGATAAACCGTTGGCCCCACCAGGTTCGACTAAATGTTGCCATAAGTATTACTCCAATATTGCGCTCTTATTCAAGGTTATGAGCTGCTTAAAGGCCTCATTGTCTAGTTCCGTTAGCCAAGACTCGTCTGAACCGACAATGGATCCCGCCAGCTTTTTCTTATCCTCAATCATCTCGTCGATTCGCTCTTCCAGAGTGCCAATCGCCACGAACTTATGCACGAATACATTCTTTTTCTGACCAATTCGAAAAGCTCGATCCGTCGCCTGATCTTCTACCGCCGGATTCCACCAGCGATCAAAGTGGAAGACATGGTTGGCTTTGGTCAGGGTGATGCCTACACCCCCAGCCTTAAGGGACAAAATGAAGACCGATGGCTCTGTTTCTGGGTCTTGGAATTCTGCGATCATTTTCTCGCGTTTATTGCGGTTCGTGCCCCCGTGGATGTAGTAGGTGTTGTAGTGGCAAGTATGGCGAAGGTATTTCTCTAAGGCATCGCCTAGTTCCGTGAACTGGGTGAAAACGAGCAAGCTTTCACCTTCCTCCATGACCTCCGTCACCATTTCTGACAGGCGGCTGAGTTTGTGAGATCGCTCTGGGGTAAAGTCGCTTTCATCCTGAAGAAACTGCCTGGGATGATTACAAATTTGCTTCAGCTTCAGCAGCGTCGCTAGGATCATCCCCTTTCGCTGCATCCCTTCTAAATCATCTAGCTCGCCGGTGATGTCTTTGACCACTGCTTCATAGAGCGATGCTTGTTCCTTCGTGAGGTTACAGTAAAGCTTCTGCTCTACCTTATCCGGCAGGTCTTTGATAATGGATTGATCCGTTTTGACCCGTCTCAGAATAAAGGGTTCCACCAGTTTTTTGAGGGTGGCGGCCTGCATTCGGTCATTATTCTTTTGAATGGGTATCTCAAAGTTTTTCCGAAACTGGGCTTCTTTGCCTAAGTAGCCAGGATTCAGAAAATTGAAGATTGACCACAGGTCTAGCAGTCGGTTTTCAACTGGGGTGCCGGTCATCGCTAAACGGTGCGGTGCAGATAGCTTCAGAATCGCTTTTGTTTGGGCTGCTTTTGGGTTTTTGATATTTTGAGCTTCATCCAGAACCACGCGCTGCCAGTTCACGGAATCAAACAGCTTGAGATCTTTGCGGATCAGGGTGAAGGACGTAATCACCACATCATTTTGTTGAACCATTGTCTGAAAGTCTTTAGTCTCTTGGGCGCGTTCATTGCCGTGGTGAACGATGGAGCGCAGCGATGGGGCGAATTTTTCGATTTCTCTGCGCCAGTTTCCCACAACCGAAGTTGGAGCAATCAGGAGCGTTGGGTCTACTTTTCTGTTGGCTTTTTTTGCCTGCTCTTGCTCTTGCAGCAGTCGCGCTATCACCTGAACTGTTTTACCGAGACCCATATCGTCGGCTAAGCAGCCATTCAAGCCTAACTGTTCTAGATAGGAGAGCCACGATACGCCCCGCTTTTGATAGTCCCGTAGCGCTCCTTGGAAGGTCTGCGGATCGGTGATGGCCTCAAATCGGCTCTTGTCTTGCAGTTTGCCTAGCATCTCAGACAAGGTTTGATCGTGGTCAAACGCCAGTTCAATATCTTCATCCTCTTCCGCGGCCATTCGCATGAAGTCGATTAGGCTCAGTTCAGGGTTTTCCTGCTGTTGCTTTTTCCAAAACTCCAGCATCTGCTGCATTTTGTCTTGGTCTAGATGCAGCCATTGGCCCCGGAACTGCACTAGAGGTGATTTAGCCTGCACCAACTGCATCCATTCTGTTTCAGAAACCTGCTCACCCCCAATCGACAGGTCATACTGGTACTGCACCAAAGTCTCCTTTGAGAAGTAACTTTTGGCCTTATCCTCTCCTGCTTTTAGGGATTTTCCTTTTGCTCGCAGACGCACCTTTGCCCGCTGACGACCTTGGGGGGTCCACCAGGCGGGGATGATTACTTTATACCCAGCGCTTTCTAACACCCACGCTGAATTCTGCAGAAACTCAAAAGCCTCGGTCAGCCCCAAAAAAATACCGACGGGCTGGTCTGTTTCCAGGCCCTTCCATAGCTTTGGATAAATGCGGGCAGCATAGCCCAGATTTAACAGCAGATGTTGAGCAAATCCTTCACCAAACTGCTTTTGGAGTTCTTGCTGCTGTGTCAGCCCTAAACGCCAAAAGTCCATGAGGGCAAGGCGCAGGGACGGGTCGTGTTTCGGTGCAACTAAGAATTGAAGCTGCCAGGACTCTTCTGGCTTATCCGGTGACTGGAGCTGAAAACACAGATAAAACGGCAAGGCCGTTTGGGTATGGCGGATGCGATCGCGCCACTGTTGCCACTGTTGATACTGCGCTAGCCCTGTTGCGTCTCCTAGCGATTGTTTCGTTGCCATGACGCAGTCGGAGATAAGCGTACCCAGAATTTTTTGCTCAAATCCGTTCGTACGAGGGGTGTGCGTCACCAGTTCTGTCAGCACGCAGTCTGAAAAATGCCGCAGCAGGGTTTCGCGGTCATAGAACGCTGGTGTAGCTTGCGGTTCTGAAAAGCCAGCCACACAAGCCAAGGGCATATACTCAACGTATCGCTTCAGCTCAGTCTCGTATAGCTCACTGATTATTTCCCACCCTGCATAAATCTCAAAACTAGATTCGGCATTCGCTTTAGATTTGGCGGTGATCTTGCGTTTAGGAGTACTCGTGGCTGTTTTTGTTATCTGTGCTAAATCCCGGTATTTGAGGGCCGGGATGTAATGGTCTTTCAGAAGAATTTGCTTAAAGGCTTGGGTATAGTGATACCAAAACAGCAGATCCGCCCCCATCTGAACCTCTGCCAGGTTATGGATAGTAATAAAGTGAAGCGTATTCAGTAGTTTAATGACATTAGTAACGGGTGCGAGCCGATAGGGATCTGTCTTGACCCACTCTTGGACACAATAGCTATCAACCTGCCAATACTCTAGCTCAAAGGTTTCTGGTGGTTCTTCTTCTAAATACCGCCACAGCTCTAAGGATGGTAGAGGACTAGATTCAGCGCTCGGCAGTAGGAAATATTGGGGGAAAATCTGATCCAACAACCTAGGGGCTGCGACCGATTCAAGACCTAGCTCTTGGCTCAAAAATGTCGCAAGCTCTGGTTTACACAGTTGAAACGGGTGAACATTCTTAGCTGCTTTACGCTTTTGGGTGCCCGTGATCGTCTCCACCCAAAGGTAAAAATTTCCTTCTTGAATAAAGTTCTTAGTTGCTTCAGGAATCCAGGTGCCATGTAGAATTTTCATGTCTCACCTCAGTGGCATTCTTTATCCATCAGTTTATCAATATACAAGCGATCCAAGCAGTCTAATGCACAGCTAAACTTGGGTTTGAGGAAAGACTGATTCAATATCCTCGGAATTCTATCAGACCATCCACGCAGGCAATAAAGAAGCTTTCAGATCAAGATTCTGCAATTCGGTCAGCACCGAAGGCCAGAACGGTTCGTGTCCTCCACAATGCGAAAAACTCCTTTTGCCCAGCCAGTTTTAGCTTCAAGAGGTCAATGGCCTAAGGCTCGACAAGTTTTGTTCTCGTAGATACAAAAGCATTTGTTATGGGATCACGAATATATTCTGATCCTATTGGTTTCTTAAGATAGGCAATGATATCTGGGTCATAATTAGCAATAGTATTCACATCGTGGATACCAATGTTATTTGGATTAACTATATATTCATCAGACTCATACCCTGATAGGAAACGCCAACCACTATCAACAAGACTCTCGGGACTTTCACGATAAAAATACCCGATTTTACATCCTTTTACAGTTATTTCATCCGTCGCAAAGCAGGCACCATATCCTGTAGCAAGAGGTTTGATTTCTTTAGCTCCTTTTAAGTATTTTTTGTTCGACATGTGTTCTCTCTATAACAAGGCTGAAGTGCGGAAAAGATGGACAGGCTATTCCAGAAAAAGATGACTGTTTTTACCTTCGCCTAAGCCTTGCTTTGGTGTCAAGGCAAAAACTTGCTCCCGAGGTTGCGTATAGTCTTGCTTGGTATATTTTGCTACATTAGCATAGCAGATCCGATAGAGCCTCTGGTAGAAATGCTTATAGCTTAACCGTTCGGTGGCCGGGGTCTTGGTAGGGACAGTAGCCAAAACTTTATCCTTCAGAGTTTAAAGTTCATTTCTTGTAAGGTTATAGATTAGACAATTCTCTAAGGCGATCAAGGCAATAATTGCATTCTCGAAAACTTTGAAAGCAAGCACTGTTTTCGCCCGTGTAGTTCTGTTTTCAATAGAGATACAAAGATGCGTATGACCAGGATATTCAACAGTTCTAAATTTTTTCAGCCAACGGACGGGGAGCCTATTCGTTCGGTCATTACGGAGTCTAGGAATGCCATCGTTGTAGCCTGGTACATCAAGCCGGGTCAGGAAATCCCTGCCCATATCCATCCTGATGGGCAAGATACATGGACTATTTTAACCGGGAAGGGAGAATATTATCTGGATAAAGTAGGCACTTCGGAGCCAATCATTGCAGGGGATGTGGTAGTCGCTCATACCGGGTGTGTACATGGAGTATTCAACAGCGGGGATGAGCCATTGGTTTTTATTTCAGTCGTTTCACCAGCCGATGCGGGGTATCAACTTGTTTCGGCAGAAGATTCTTAGCCTTTCATCTCTACCCATTCAATCCACCGGACTGTCTTTGGCTGCAAGTGTTTCAGATATTTGGTAAGTTTTTGGATAAACTGGCAACTTAAAGCATTAGTAAAAATTACCCCCCTTTTTATAGGCGAAGCCTGCTCGTTGGCGGAGTCTGCCAAAGGCATAGAGTAGGGGGGCGCAGGGGGAACTACGTCTCAAGTTGGTTATCGAAATTGATGGAAATAGTCACTTCACGAATAAAGGAAAAGCTTATGCTCAAAAAAGAACTCAAAGCTTGGAGGGCTATGGCTTAAGAATAGTAAGATTTACTAATCAGCAGGTTTGGCAAAATTTTGAGAGTGTTTGTGAGGCGATCCCCCCTAAAAAAGGGAGTAAGTTAGTTTAAGCTTTGGAAATTGTTAAAATAGGCGTTAATTGAAACTGATGCGGTGGCGACCATTTGAAGAAGCAGCAACTTCAAGCCTTGGAGGTAGAACTTACATGACCATTACCGCTATCGATCTACCGATGGAGGCGATCGCAGAGTTTTGCAAACGTTGGCAAGTCATCGAGTTTGCCCTGTTTGGTTCTATTCTACGTGATGACTTTCGCCCTGATAGTGATATTGACGTGATGGTGCAATTTCACCCAGAAGCTCATCCGACCTTATTTGATTTAACTTATATGGAGGACGAATTGAAAGTACTTTTTCAGCGCGATGTTGATTTGATAACTCGCAAGGGTATTGAAACAAGTCGAAACTATCTACGCCGAAAAGCAATTCTCTCTTCTGCTCAGGTGATTTATGGAACGGGATCTCCAATCTCTGCTTGATATGTTGCAGTCTGCCCGAATTATAGTGAATTACATCTCTGGGCGATCCAAGGAAGAATTAACAACCGATCTGCAATTTCAAGATGCAATGATCCGCAGGCTATTGATTATTGGAGAAGCCTCGAAACGAGTTTCTGAAACAACTCGGCAAATCTTAGCACAAATTCCCTGGGTTGCAATTAATGGCATGAGAAATCGACTTGTTCATGAATATGATGAGATTGACTTGGATATTATTTGGGATACTGCGGTAAAGAGTTTACCACTTTTGATTTTAGAACTAGAGAAAGTAGTCCCTTCTGACAAATCGTAAAATTATCAAAAAAAGATTGTTACAATTTAATAGGATGCAACCAAACAATCCTTACGACATATGCCCTTAACCTGCGGTTATGCCTAAGAGTAGGAAAGCTGCACGAAAGCTAAAATAGCTACTAAAATGTCGTATTGGCAAGCTACAGCCTTATAAATCACTCTGATTGGAATTACCCATAATGGATGCCGAAGTGGATGTGGTAGTGATCGGCAGTGGCATTGCTAGGCTTAGCTGTGCAGCACTATTGGCCCGATATGGATTCGAAGTGATTGTCTGCGAAAGTCATACCATCGCTGATGGGGCGGCACACTCCTTTGAGCGCGATGGCTTCAAATTTGATTCAGGACCATCGCTTCATTCTGGATTGTCCTACCGTCCTTCTTCCAATCCGCTTAGACAGGTCCTCAATGCTATTGATGAAGAGCTGCTTAGAGCAATTCTCTAAAGACTCATGACTACCAGAGATCAGCCATTCCTTGATGTTCGAAAGGCTTTTCTAAGTGCAAGATCTGCTCGATGCCAACAGAAGCCATTAGATGGGTCTCAGAAATACCAGACCTTGCTTGAAGAGTTAGTTATTGAGAGCTTGTTAACAGGGTGCGGTTACAATTACTACATGTTCAATAAGACCCCTGCAATGACTCCGGCGCTCTATGCTAAGGTTTAGGTCTAAAGCTCAAGAAATTATGATGACTTCTCAAGTCGCTTATCCTCATATCAAGAAGCCAGATGGTCAGCCTGCCCACTTGCAAAGGTTGCCCCGCATTCGGGTCGCTCAAATTGCCATGGATTATTTAGCATATGGCTGGTCCGTGGAGGAGATGTGTCGTCAGCATCCTTACTTGCGCCCCTCGGAAGCTTATGCAGCGATGGGTTACTACTTTGACTGCCAGGAAGAAATCGATAGTGAAATTCGCAGTGAATGGGAACAAGCACAGGGTGTGAGAGCGCAAACTCCTGATTCTCCATTTGTTGTACGAATGCGGGCGAAAGGACTTTTGTAAGTGGCAGTTCAGTTATATATGGATGTTCATGTTCCTCAAGCAATTACTGATCAACTGCGCCGACGCGGTGTGGATGTTCTTACTGCAATTGAGGATAATTCAGGCGAATTGTTAGATGATGAGCTTTTGGAACATGTTCGTTCATTAGGACGAGTACTTTTTACACAAGACATTCGCTTCAAGGCAATGGCTGAAGATTGGCAACGTCGAGGGAAACCATTTGCAGGATTAATCTTTGGACACCAGTTGGGAGGCACGATTGGACAGTATGTCAAGGATTTGGAGTTGATTGCACAAGCCTCTGAACCTGACGAGTGGTTAAATATTATTGAATACCTGCCCTTTCCGTGAACAGCGGAGGTCTAACAAAGCGGGAGACTCTATTTTGTGGAAAGGAATACTAGAC
>JBAUTA010000709.1:0-2245 GCA_049581985.1 Kovacikia sp. | reverse complement strand
CGCGACCATGCTCCAGTCCGTTGAGACGGAAGCAACCCCCTTGCAACAACGCATGGATCAACTCAGCAAAGCGCTGGTGGCCGGTGCGATGACCCTGGTGGCTCTGGTTGTAATTGGTGGCATGATTCACCTGGGCCTACAACGGTGGAAGGAACTGCTGGAAGTATCGCTGAGTATGGCAGTGGCGATCGTCCCAGAAGGTCTGCCTGCTGTCATTACCGTCACCCTGGCCTTAGGCACCCAGCGGATGGTGCGGCGACATGCCCTGATCCGCAAATTGCCTGCGGTGGAAACCTTGGGCTCAGTTACCACCATCTGCTCAGATAAAACCGGAACCCTGACCCAAAATAAAATGGTGGTGCAATTCGTTCATACGAGCAGCACCGCTTTACAGATTACGGGCGATGGATATGACCCGATCGGTAATTTTTATCCAGCCAACCAGCAGATTGAACCAACCAGCCTTGATCCCCAGGAGCAACCAGAGCTGCTCAACCTGCTCACCGCCTGCACGGTCTGTAACGATGCGGTCTTGCAAAAAGAAGCTGGGCAGTGGGTAATTTTGGGGGACCCAACAGAAGGAGCCTTACTTGCCCTGGCAGGTAAGGCAGGGTTGCAAAAGGATCAGTGGGCTGGCCGATTTCCCCGCGTTGCCGAATTTCCCTTTTCCTCTGAACGGAAGCGGATGAGCGTCATTGTTCAGACCGTAGGGGAGGGGCAAAAAAGTTCCCCCTTACCTACGGACCCCCAGCCCTCGACCTACATGATGTTTACCAAGGGCTCGCCTGAACTGATCTTGGAGCGCTGCACTCAGATCCAGGTTGGCAATGGGGCGGAGCCGGTCACAGAGCTTCAACGCCAACGCATTTTAGGGCAAAACAACCAGATGGCAGAGCGGGGATTGCGGGTGTTAGGCTTTGCTTGCAAGCCTTTGGCAGAAATTCCCGCTGAAGATGCCGATGAAACAACGGAGCGTCATCTGATCTGGCTAGGGTTGGCGGCAATGCAGGATGCACCCCGACCAGAGGTAAAGGATGCGGTTGCTCGTTGCCTGACTGCTGGGATTCGCCCAATCATGATCACGGGAGATCATCAATTGACTGCCCGAGCTGTGGCAGAAGAATTGGGGATTGCTCAACCAGGCGATCGGGTGCTAATCGGGCGTGACCTGGAAAAAATGGAGCTATCAGAACTGGAGCAACAGATTCACGAGGTCAGTGTTTATGCCCGCGTGACTCCTGAGCATAAGCTGCGAATTGTTCAAGCCCTCCAGCACCAGAACCAAATTGTTGCGATGACTGGAGACGGGGTAAACGATGCACCGGCTCTAAAACAGGCAGATATTGGGGTTGCCATGGGGATCACTGGCACCGATGTCAGTAAAGACGCTAGCGACATGGTGTTACTGGATGACAACTTTGCCACGATCGTTGCAGCGGCGGAAGAAGGGCGCGTCGTTTACACCAACATTCGTCGCTTCATTAAATACATTTTAGGCAGCAACATTGGCGAACTGTTAACGATCGGAGCCGCTCCCCTGATTGGGTTAGGGGGAGTTCCCCTGACTCCGCTCCAAATTCTCTGGATGAATCTGGTTACCGATGGGTTGCCTGCCCTGGCCCTGGCAGTAGAACCCGCAGAACCGAACGTGATGAATCGTCCCCCCCATGACCCCAGCGAGAGCATTTTTGCCCGGGGTTTGGGAACTTACATGATCCGGATTGGTCTGATTCTGTCAATTCTGGCAATTTCCCTGATGGTCTGGTCTTACGGCTATGCCACAAGCACTCCTGGTGACCCGGAACGATGGAAGACCATGGTATTCACGACCCTCTGCATTGCCCAGATGGGACATGCGCTTGCCATTCGCTCCAACACCCGCCTGACCATTGAATTAAACCCTTTTTCCAATCCCTACGTTTTGGTGGCCGTCACCCTGACCACCGCCTTGCAATTAATGCTGATTTACGTTCCATTCCTGCGGAGCTTCTTTGGTACCCACTACTTAAATGGAACAGAACTTGCTATTTGCATAGGATTTAGTGCCCTCATGTTTGTCTGGGTGGAGTTAGAGAAGTTGGTGTATCGCTGGTACGCTACGGTGAAGAAGTGAAATAGTAAGAGTTAAGAGTTGAGAACTACGGTTCTGCTCTTTACTTCTTAGCTTTTAGTTCTTACAGCGGCTTTCAGAATGGTTAGCCCCATCTGTAAAAACAAAACGCTTCCCTGGCTGAGGGTTGGGTAG
>JBAUTA010000708.1:0-3572 GCA_049581985.1 Kovacikia sp. | reverse complement strand
GGCCTATCCAGTGTGATTAACGTTTCGCTGGGTTTGGGCCTATATGGCACGGTCTACATCATGCCATTGTATTTGAGTCAGATTCAGGGTTACAACGCCATGCAGATCGGTGAAGTGCTGATGTGGGTTGGGATTCCGCAGCTATTCATCATTCCCTTTGTACCCAAACTCATGCAACGGATTGATATGCGTCTGTTAATTGCGATCGGGGTCAGCCTGTTTGCGGTTAGTTGTTTTATGAATTCTTCGCTTACCAACCAGTCGGCGATCGATCAGGTGAAGTGGGCGCAGTTGGTTAGAGCTATGGGGCAGCCGTTGATTATGGTTCCCATTTCTACCATTGCCACTGCGGGGTTACCCCCAGCCCAAGCGGGTTCTGCCTCAGGATTGTTTAATATGATGCGAAATCTGGGCGGCTCGATTGGGATTGCCACCCTTGCTACCCTGTTGACCTGGCGGGAAAATCTCCACTCCAATCGTTTGGGGGAAGCGGTGTCAGTTTACAACTCCACCACTCAGGAACGGCTCAACCAGATGACCCAGTATTTCCTGAGCCAGGGATCTGATGTTGCAACAGCACAAAAACAGGCGATCGCGGCGATCGATCAGGTTGTCCGCCGCGAGGCGTATATTCTGGCGTACAACGATTGCTTTTACTTTATTGCCTGCGCCCTATTGCTGAGTGGTGTTGCCATACTTTTTCTCAAGAAAGCTAAGGCCACAGGGGGGGCGGCGGCGCATTAGGGGGGATGGGGGTTGCCTCCTCCCCCCCTACTGTGTATACCTATCCTGTCTTAAACCCAATCCTCTGCCGGGGGACTTCCCCCCGGCCCCCCGCAATGTGGGGTCCTAACTCCCCCACACCCCCCGAAAGAGTCTGGGGTAATAAATTTGAGGCCAATGTAACATATACCCTTTACCCCTGCATCAATTGCAGCAAAGCATTACGGTAAATTACCCTACCGGCGGCGTTGAGGTGAACTCCATCCAGGGTCAGGTTATTTCGCAGGGTTTGACCGTTGTACAACGCCTGCAACTCTTGACCTGTCATCCTCACATTCTCGCTGGATGCCACCTGACGGAGCAAACTATTGATTTCTTCAACCCGCTCAAGCGGGCCTGCCAGGTCAATATTTTGGCTGGCGGCAGTGGTGGAATAGAAGGCTGGCAGCAGCGTAATGCGAGAGGCTTGGAGTTGCTGGGTCAAGGCGATCGTTTGCTTCATGCTGCGGACAAACTGATCATTACTAATGACATAATCAGCGTCATTTGTGCCAATGGCGATGATTGCCCGATCGCACTTCACGTTGCTGGCAACAAGACGACTCAACTGCTCGACCAACGACACGCTACTCATGCCGCTGAGGGCAAAGTTAAAGGTGCGATCGCCAAAGGTATTTCCCAAGCCGGATGTAATGGAATCTCCAAACAGGCAGTGATCGTATCGCTGGTTTTGCGTAATTCTGACTCGATACTGGATTTCATCCTGCCACCAGGGCATTGCCAGAACCGGGTCGGGTTTAGGTTGGGCGGCGGTTGCTGTTAGAGGAGAGATGGTTGCTGTCATCTGAAAGGAGGACAGCCATTGTTCAAACAATCCCGTCTGAAGCACAAAGGTGAGGATGACAGTCAGCAGAGCCACATTTAAATAAACGGAGATCCGGGTCAATAGGGGATTTCGATTCATGCAGGTTTTACCCAAACGTCTAGTGCTACGGCTATCTGGTTGCATACCTCTGTCCAGTTATGGCGGCGCGACTGGCGAAATAGCCTGGCTGTCGGATACCAGGGGCTATCATGCCGATGCCTTAGCCAGCGCCAGTCAGAAGCAAAGGGAAGCATGACCCAGACTGGTTTTCCCATGGCTCCCGCAAGATGGGCAACGGACGTATCAACCGAAATTACCAGATCAAGCTGTGCCACAACTGCGGCGGTATCCGCAAAGTTGTTGAGGCGATCGCCCAAATCCTCGATCGGTAAGTCACTCACCGTTAATAATTCGGCACTGTGGGAACCCTTTTGCAAACTGTAGAACATCATGCCAGGTTTTTGAAGAAATGCCCGAAATTCAGGGAATGGGCAGGAGCGATCGCGATCGTGCAGGTGATTGGGATCGCCACCCCAGACGATGCCGATTTTGGGGGGAGGAGGGGCCAGGTGGGATGAGCCGGGCAGGAGGTAAGGAAGGGGAGAAAGGGCGCTTAAGTAAGGGATTGGGGCGGGGATAGTTTCCAGGGTAGTGGCGAAGCGGTGGGGCAGACTGAGCAGGGAGGCTTGGATGTCAAAGGCTGGAAGCGGTTCGCCGATTGCGACGACGGTAGCAATCCCCTCGATCTGTTCGAATAAAGGCACCAGGGATTTCTGGCATTCGACAATAACGTGCCCACCCCGTTGGGCAACCAGGGGAGCATACCGGATGAACTGGATCGTGTCGCCCAGTCCCAATCCGGCTTCTGTATAGAGCAAAATGGTTTTGCCCTTTAGCTCGGAGCCATCCCAGGCGGGTTGGGTGAAGGGGCGAGGCTGACCCATCAGACCTAATCGCCAGGAGTCATATTCGACAAATCCATCCAGCAAATTACCGGAGACTAGTTTGGCGTGAATCCGGCTTCCCCATAGTTTGGCATGGTTGGGATGCTGTCCGATCGCCCGATCCAGTAGCTCGATGGCCTCCCCAATTCTGCCCTGTTCTTGCAACGCGTCTGCCAAATCCCCACAGATATCGGGCTGGTTGGGGATGAGCTGCAAAGCGGATTGGTAATGGGAAATCGCCTGCTCCCCATCGCCCTGCTCTTTTAGGGCATGGGCCAAGTTGCGGTGGGCTTCTGGTAGGTTGGGATCAAGCCGGATTGCTTTCTGGAATCGGGCGATCGCCGCTTCCAGGTTGCCCTGCTGCTGCAAGATAACACCCAGGTTAACGTTGGCGTTGGGATTGTTGGGCTTTAGGCGTAAGGCGGATTGGAAGTGGGCGATCGCCCGGTCTACCTTGCCTTGCTGTTGAAGTGCTGCGCCCAAATTATTGTGCGTTTCCGCCGAATTGGGGTAGGATGCCAGCGATTTTAGATACCACTGGATGGCGGTATCCAGTTCCCCAGACTGGTGAGCGATCAATCCCAACAGGTAGAGCGCATTTGCCTGATCTGGCTGTTGCTGCAACACCTCATGGTAAAGCCGTTTCGCTTCTGACAGGTGCCCTGCCTGGTGGTGTTGCATTGCAGTCGAGAGGCGATCGGCAATCATTACACGGGAATTCCTAATTGTTTCAAAGTGACGGGCAGTAATTTACCGGATGCTTCTCCAGTCCTGGCGGTGTGGAGTCATCCCATTATCGCTAATGTGCCCAGATTTATAATGGCCCTCCCACCGCCATCAACCCGACAGGCGTTGCTGAATCCTGGAATGAAATTAAGCGCTAAATGACGGAAACTTTGTTGCAAATCGTCCCGCTTTTCAGCAACGCCAGCTAAACCCCTCCAGCGTCAATACTGCGAAATAGATTTTCATACCCATTTACTTGGAGCATGCGGCGATACTCCGCTGGAGTATCGATGTCAAAGGCTGCCTCTGGGTAG
>JBAUTA010000707.1:0-2880 GCA_049581985.1 Kovacikia sp. | reverse complement strand
CCCAATAGCTACCCTGGCGAAATGCCCGTCTTTGGCGTTCCCGTCTGACCAGCAAGCGCACGGCAACGGACTGCACCCGTCCGGCGGAGAGGCCAAAGGCGATTTTCTTCCACAGCAGGGGAGAAAGGGTGTAGCCCACCAAGCGGTCCAATATACGGCGGGTTTCCTGGGCCCGCACCAGGCGCTCGTCCACCTCCCGGCAATTGGCGATCGCCTCCCGAATTGCCTCTTCGGTGATTTCGTGGAACACCATGCGCTTAATCGGCACCTTTGGCTGGAGTAGTTGTAACAGGTGCCAGCTAATGCTTTCCCCTTCCCGATCTTCGTCCGTTGCCAGGATTAATTCGTCGGCAGCCTTCAGCGCTTCCTTCAATTCCTTAACGATTTTCTTCTTATCCTGGGGAACAACGTATAAAGGTTCAAAGTTTGATTCCACATTGACGCCCAATTGCGCCCACTTCTCCCCCTTAACGCCAGCCGGGATCTCACTAGCCGATTGGGGCAGGTCCCGCACATGTCCCATTGATGCCTCCACCCGGTAATCCCTGGGGAGATAGTTGCGAATGGTTCGCGCTTTGGTGGGAGATTCGACAATAACAAGCTTTGACATGGATCGTTAACTTTTAAGAAAAGGCAGCTTTTTGAAGGGATGAAGATAGATCACCTAATCTTTCTTATAGCCAATATTGAATCTACTATCAGGTGTTCACAAAAGTTTCTGGGACAAAGACTTTAAATTAGGGGGAACAGGGGAGCGCTTGTGTGATCTAGATCAATCGCTCAAACCTGGCTAGCAAAAGGCAATCAACCTTTTCTTGAGCTGAGTCAATACTATCTATAGGGATTCCCATTGGAGTTTGATCCAGTGTTAAGGTAAATTGCGAGGTAGAATCCACTGTAAAGGATTTTTGAATTCCTCGCCTCACCGATCTAGCAAAAGGGTGGGGCTAAAGTCGCTCTCAATGAACCAATTAGGCTACAACTTCATGGATTTCGCTACTCTTGCTGCTCAGCTTAATACCGGAACCATCCTGCCAGAGTTGATTGTCACTGCGACGCTACTGCTCGTGGTCGTTGGTGATTTGATTGTAGGACGGCTTGCCTCTTCGCGATGGACACCCTATCTGGCGATCGCCGGACTTCTCGCTGCGGTTGTCGCCCTCTACTATCGATGGGATACTCCCACCCCGATCGCGTTTTTAGGAAGCTTCAATGGCGACAATCTGAGTGTTGTCCTGCGGGGGATCGTTGCCCTATCAAGCGCTGTGACGATTCTGATGTCAATTCGCTATGTGGATCAATCCGGTACATCACTGGCGGAGTATTTGACTATCTTACTGACTGCGACCCTCGGTGGCATGGTCCTCTCGGGCGCAGACGAGTTGGTGACCATCTTTGTCTCCCTGGAAACGTTAAGTATTTCTTCTTATTTACTAACTGGCTATACCAAACGTGATCCCCGATCGAACGAAGCATCGCTGAAATATCTATTAATTGGAGCATCCAGTTCAGCTATTTTCCTCTATGGGCTATCCCTGCTTTATGGGTTGTCCGGGGGGCAAACCAATTTGAACACCATTGCCAGTAGCATTGCTGCCGCCGGACTGGATCAGTCGATCGGCCTGGTGATCGCACTGGTGTTTGTGATTGCTGGAATTGCCTTCAAAATTGCTGCGGTTCCCTTCCACCAATGGACTCCGGATGTGTATGAAGGATCCCCCACCCCCGTGGTTGCCTTCCTCTCCGTTGGTTCCAAAGCAGCCGGATTTGCCCTGGCGATTCGTCTGTTAGTCACGGCTTTCCCGCTTCTGACGGAGCAGTGGCATTTTGTGATGACGGCTCTGGCAATTCTCAGCATGATTCTGGGAAATGTGGTTGCGCTGGCCCAAACCAGTATGAAGCGGCTATTGGCCTATTCCTCGATCGGTCAGGCTGGTTTTATTATGATCGGGCTGGTCATCGGCACGGAGTCTGGCTACGCCAGCATGATTTTCTACCTGATGATCTATCTGTTTATGAACCTGGGCGCATTTACCTGCGTCATTCTGTTCTCGTTGCGGACAGGGACTGACCAGATTAGTGAATACTCCGGTCTATATCAGAAAGATGCCCTGCTAACCCTGGGGCTGAGTATTTGCCTCCTGTCCCTGGGCGGAATTCCGCCCATGGTAGGATTCTTTGGAAAATTGTTCCTGTTCTGGGCTGGCTGGCAGTCTGGGGCTTATGGCTTAGTGATTCTGGGTCTGGTCACCAGTGTTATTTCCATCTATTACTACATCCGGGTAATTCGGATGATGGTGGTCAAGGAACCCCAGGAAATGTCAGAGACGGTAAAAAATTACCCCGAAATTCGCTGGAATTTGCCTGGAATGCGTCCTTTGCAGGTAGGTCTGGTGATTACCTTGATTGCTACTGCAATCTCTGGGATTCTTTCCAACCCGCTGTTTACCCTGGCAAATGATGCGGTCACAAAAACCCCAATCCTGCAAGCGGCTTTGAAGGCAGGAAAACCTGTAGCGGTGAAAAAGGCTCCTGCGGAAAATCCGCAGGTATCGATCAAGCTATAGAAGCTAGTACAACAAAAATTAAGGTTTTGGTTTGCTAGTTAAAGCATTTGGGCGATCGCTCTCGGTCTAATTTGACTGGGCGCGATCGTTTTTTAGACGATGGATTTTGCGGATTTACGCAAAAGTGATCCCAATTTAATTGGAGAATGCCGCAGATTAGACCCCTCCCAACTTCCCCCTTGGCAAGGGAAGCTGCCGTAGGCGGTGGGGTAGATGGGTAACGGGCACCGTTTAAATCGGTATGATACCAATTTAAAAAATGAAAGTTGCAGGTGGGGTGTGTGGGGGCTTCGCCCCCAGCCAGGGGTGGAAC
>JBAUTA010000706.1:0-7342 GCA_049581985.1 Kovacikia sp. | reverse complement strand
GTGCACCCCTGCACCCCATCCCCTATCTGCAACCTTCATTTTTTAAATTGGCATCATTTAAGAAATTGGTATAAAACGCTTGTGCCAGGCTTAAGGAATCAGAACAAAATAAATAAATAAAACTGCTCGGCTATAGGCCGATACTTCTCGGTTAGGGGCGGTTGAAACCACAGCGATAGAAACGAAACCTGCCTCTGCAGATTAAGCTGTAGATTGAACTGTCCGGAGTCTGCGCAGGCAGACTTTGCTTTTGTAGCCGCGAATTCCATTCGCTGGGGCTTGACCGAGAAGGATTGGGCTATAGGGGGCTTAGCCTGCGAGCAAGATCCCTGGCGATGACCGCAGCCATGCCGCAGGCTGAGCCCCGACGATGGGAGTTGTCAATGCTATTTAATTCGCGTTCCTTAAGTAGCTGGGTGTAATTAAACTGAAGATATCAGAGGGAGGGGAGGGGGTTCACCCCCTTGCCAGGGCGCACAGCCCCCAACCCCCTTCTTACACTTAATCAGAGTCAACCTACTTACCAATTTCGGTGTGTCATATCGCTCCGGTTGGGGCAGTAGTCCGAACAATTGGCCGCTGCTTCAGTCATCGCGGTTGTAGGATGGATTGCACACTTGAGATAGGAACTTTTGCTGGAGAATCGACAATTTTGGCAGGGGATTTTAGAGGCTTTAAGAAAGTTTGCTCTGGCTAATCTGGCCTTTGAAATTTCTCGGAAAAACGGAAAAGCCACGATCGCCCAAACCACGATCAGAAAAATAGGTATCAAAACCAGGGAAGCATCAGGAGTTGTATTCGGGTGCCCAATCCCTGTCCTGAGTCTGGAAGGTTGGGTCTGAACTAATTGCGGCTGAGCTTGAACAGTTTCCCCTACTCCATTTGCGCTCCAAACTTCTGTTTGCAGCATAGTTACCCACAAAACACGAGTATTTCTTGTAAAAAATCAAGCAGGTAGTTCATTCATCAGCTCTGACATCGCTTTATCCGCAGACCGATTGAGGTACACAATTTCCTCATCTACCCTTTCTACCCAGTCAATAGGAAACCAATGCTGAAGCCCATCAGGGGAATCATCCTCGGTTAACTTAATGTACTGATCGTTTTCGACATGCTCCACCACCCCAATCATGATGACACAGGGACCCTGAGAGCAGCCTGGATTCCGAGCCTGAACCATTAAACGTTTCTTAATCCGGGATACGTCCATATTTCAAACATCCATATTAAAAGCGAAGAAGGAACTCATTCTGTCCGCAAGCAAAGGGACGTAATGATGGCTTTGGAAGTGAAGAGGGCTTCTAACGTTAAGATCCTTTTTGTGGCAGTTCTAATGCCCAATTAAAAATGCTTCAGCCTGATCCTCCACAACTAATCCGGCATTGGATCAGGTGGGTTGTTTCGAGGGGATGGGATGAAGGCGACTTCGCGTTTTCAACAGCCTCCCTTAGGAAATTGCCTGTATATCAGCACGAAGATGACCTAGGGTTGGGCACAAGGGAGAATTCCTAAATGGGGGTGAAACCCTCACACGTCCTTACATTTTATGTCCTAACACGCTTGCGTAGGGCTATAAAACTAAGCGAAGTCGAGTTCATTTTGGGTGAAACTGGCCTATGCCTCCCATAGAACACACTTTCAAGATAGGTTTTTGAGAAAAAAATTTCCTCATCCCAGAGATAGATCACTGGGGAACTGAGGCCAAATCCCTACTCCTTTTCCGAAAGGAGTGCCTGAAAGACTGATTCCAATTGCTCTACGGCCCTGGTTTGGCTGAATTGGGAGAGAGCCTTCTGTTGACCCTTGCGGGAGATCGCTTCCCATGCCACCGGGTTTGCCGCCAAAAAAGACAACACATCTGCCAGATCAAGCGGATTCTCTGACTCAAAGAACAATCCATCCTGACCGTGTTCAATGATTTCTCCGGCTCCCCCAGTCCCGCTGGTAATCAACGTGAGTCCGGCGGCCATTGCCTCTACCTGACTAATTCCAAACGGTTCTTGAAAGCGAGATGGGAACACCAGCACATTATGGGTCTGGTAGAGTTGGCTGAGTTCCTGGCGAGACAGCACTCCTGGAAATTTAACCCGGTCCTGAATCCCTTCTGATTCAACAAGCTCCTGTAATACCTCAACAAATTTGGGAGTCAGCGTATTGCCTGCGATCGTCGCTGTAAATTCAATGCCAACGACCTGAAGCAGACAGAGCGCTTCAACTAGCACATCCGCTCCCTTATAGTGCATCACCAGGCTAGCATAGGCAATTCGCAACGTATCACGGGGAGGTAGCTCCGCCTGATAAAACGCTTCCACCGCTGCACCGGGATAAATCGTTTGGGCAGTTTCCGTCGGATATCCTTTTTCCTGTAATACCTGTCCTACCCAATCACTACAGGTTATATACCGATAGAGCGGATTTGACGGTGTTAGAGGCGGCGGGTAACCCGGTTGCTCATTCATAACGTAGTGGGCGATCGGCACCTGCGCCCCTAATACCTGCTCCAACAGCTCTACATGGAGAAAGGTTGCATTTCCCAACAAACAAACATCGGGTTGAAACTTCTGCAAATGGGCACTTAAGGTTTGGCTATTTTGGTGATTAATCTGGGCAATTTGTTCGGGCGCAAACCACTCCGGTCCCCGTTCCCGGTGCCATTGACCACAGAGCAACAAAGATCGGTCGATCGGTGGGTCGGGGTAATTGCTCACATGGCTCCCTGAAAGCTCCTGAGTGTCACTCGTCAGCACCAAAACCCCATGCCCACGATGCTGCAGCAGGCGAGCAAAGTCTGCAATCGAGCGTTCATATCCCCCCAAAACTTGAGGCGGATATAGGTTCGTGATGACGAGGATCTTCATAGCTTATGCATCGGATTTTTGAGCGACCACGTTCAGGCTGATGAGCGTATCCAAAACCCGGATACCGCTACAGTCTTCAAATAAATTAAACTCTGGAACCCGGCGATATTTATGAAAGCCCACTGCTTGCAGATACAAACCCAGGATTTCAAAATCAAAGCCAACCCGATGCACATCATACTGATTGAGTTGACCTCCAAACATGATGGACATGATGTTGTGCCGCTCTACGGGTTCTAAATTAGGATTCAAGTACAACCAGCATAGGGTTCTTAAATCCGGGACGCTAACCAAAAGGTGTCCCCCTGGTTTCAGCACCCGATGCCACTCTCTTAAGGTACTGAGCAGTTCGTCATTAAGGCTGTGGTGAAAATGTTCCAGGACATGACTGGCATAAATCTTATCAATGGAACCGTCTGCAAACTGACTTAGATTCGCCGCATCGGAAACATAATCCACCTCAGGACGCGGCTCCACATCCAAAATCTTCCAATCCGGATGGGGGGTTTGCCCTCCGATATGTAAATTAAGGGTTGACATAGGCCTGCCACATTTGTTTATAAGCTTTTTCCATTTCTTGAGTAAACGCCTTCCCATTCCACAGGGGCGCGGTTTGTCGAGACTTCCGCAGCTTCCAGGCAATCTGTTGCCGGAGTGCTGGCTCCTTGCCCAGGCGGATTCCCCATTCTATGTATGCCTCATTGCTCCAGGCAATTCCTTCCGTAATCCCGGCGTTGACCATCATGGTGTAACTGTTGCGGCTAGAAAAGTGTTCTCCCACCCGCGTGACCAGGGGAATTTCCATCCACAGCGTCTCTAACGTAGTGGTTGCCCCATTGTAGGGATAGGTATCCAGCACCACATCGGCGATCGCCAAATTCGCCCGATGGATGGCCTCCGAGGCCACATCGGGCAGAAATCGGAGGCGGGAAGCATCAACCCCGACATCGGCTGCCATTTTTAGAAAGAATTGTTGGATCGAGGTTTCGTCCGTAATCCCTTTGATCAAAAGATAACTGTTAGGAACTGCCCGGATAATCTGAAGCTGCGATCGCACCGTCTCCGGGTGCCGTTTGTAGGAACTTTGACCGCTCCAGTAAACCACTGCATCCGCTGGAATGTCCAGATCCTGCCGCCGCAGAGTGGGCACTTCCACCTCAAACCCATCGACGGCAAGGTACGTCTGCGGCAAACGCCAAATCTTCTCGCGGTAATGCTGTTCGGCATAATCCGGCAAAACGTAGGGATCGGCAATGTAATAGTCAATTGCGGGAATTCCCGAAGCATCCCACCCCAACCAGGAAACTTGCACTGGAGCAGGCTTCAGCATCATGACTTCGCAGATGATATCAGCCGTAATGCTATCCAGTTCAATCAGGACATCAATTTCATCCTCAAAGATCCGATCGGCAATTTCCCCGCTATCCCGCCCCAGGATCCTTGCTTCGTCCACATGCTCCACAAACCACTGTTGCAGACTATCTCGCACGGGCAATTGGGAGTTCCAAAAGTAGCCATAGATCTGAAACTGTTCCCGGTTGTGGTACTTAAACAGCCAGCGGCTCAACCAACCAACCGAGTGTTGGCGCATACAGTGGGAGACATAGCCAATTCTCAGAGGTCGCGCTGGATCGCGATGGTTTCTCCGCTGGGTAAAGCCCTGCTGATAGCGGTCAAACCGTTCTCTGGCATAGACCTTCACACTGGACTGGCACAGCCCCATTAAGCGGTTTTGATTCAGCCGATTCCGCACCAGGGAATCCCGGATATAAGGCTGACAGAAAGTGGAGGTTGTGAGCTTAAAGACGGTGGTTTGATCCAAGGGTTCGGACTGGGCGTTCACCAATTGTTCAATCAGCAAATCCTGATGCTCAAAAATGGGGAAGATGGTATTCCAGTACCCCCCCGCTTTCATCAGCGATCGCAGCATCACAAATGCCGCAAATACCTGATCGGGCAGGGCCGTTGCCACCGTACAAAAGGTTCTGGCAGCTTCGATGGCCTGATCGTGTTCTCCTCCGTTCTGGTAAAAGAAGGACAGGTGAGCCAGCAGATTAGGATCATTGGGATAGGCCTGTAAGCACCGTTTGATATAGTTGACCGCAACCAGTGGTTGACGCAAAAGGCTGGACACCTCGATCGCCTGCCCCACTAAAACCAGAACCAAGGGAATCGGGTCCGCATTGTGCTGAAAACAGGCTTCTGCAAAATCCAGCACCACAGGTTCCAGGGGCGCAAATTTCAACACACTGCTTAAGGTTCGCAGCACTAAATTTGAGTCATGGGCTGCGGTTTTCTCCTGCGATCGCAGCAACGGCAGCACACCTGAGTCCGTAATCGCTTCCGTCGTCAATCTTTCCAGTTCCGTTGCCAGCAGCAACAAGTGCAAATGGTTGGTCAGGTCATCGGGGGCAATCTCGCGCAGATGCTGGCGAATTGCCCAGGCGATTTCAGACTCAGCTAAATCTTCCCGCCGGACTGCCTCCGTTCTTAAAACTTCTACCAGTTCCGCCGTCCACTCGTTAGTTTGCTCAGCGTCCCCTTCAATCATCGCCAGCATCCAGACCGTCTGGGCTTCAGCCTCCTGCCCTTGCAAGAGCAATGCCAACCCCAGATTCCAGGCGTGGGTCTTGACCTCCGGCTGTGCTTCAAACGCCCGTTGATAGAGGTCCACTGCCTGACTGTAATCTCCCTCCAGCAAGCATTGCTCGGCTTGTTGCCGACAAGCATCTGGGTCAATGGAAATTGTCTCAGTCATCATGACACTCGAACTAATTGGAATAATGAGTCACTCTTTTATAGAGGAGACCTCTATAGAGTAGACATCCCTTTGAAAAATCTATCTGAATTCTAGGTCAGATCCTCACCTCCCCGTTTTCTCAGAAAAAATCGAGGATCTAGATCTATAGCAGTTTGCAGATCATTCGCAGATCAACGGAGTACAGGAGATGCAGGGAGCGCTGCCCCCACCCCCCGAACCTCACCCAGGTGGGAAATGCCCTGTCAACAACGACAAGGGTGGGTAGAAAACTCTACCCACCCTTGTCAAGACTTCAAACCAGAACTGCTGAAAAGGAGATAACGTCTTCCCTAGTTGAGCAGGTTCTCATAGTTGTTGGCGCAGGTCGGGCCGGTGCTAGTTGTAGCAGCAGCAAAGGTGACTCCGTTTGAGTTGCCGGTTTGGGGCTTGGTGGATTGGCATAGAACTGCCAGGGAGGTGGCTTCGCTTTGTGCGGTCAAAGCGGTTTGAACGCCACCGGTGTGTGCTCTCAGGGTGTTGGTGTTCTTGGGATAGGACACATTGGCTACGCTAGAGTTGGTTTGACCGGAGATCGCGTAGGTATAGTTGGTGCTGTCTGTCTTGATACCCAGACCCAACAGGGAGATATCGCTGGCGAAGGTATTCTTCTCCAGAAGATAAGCTTGCTGGGTGCGGTTCATAGAACCTGTATACTGCTTGGACTCAGATTCCTTAGCCTTGTTTGCCTGGTTCAGGAAGGAAGGCAGTGCGATTGCAGACAGAATACCGATGATGATGATGACGACCAGCAGTTCAATTAGGGTAAAGCCCTTCTCTGCCTGTTGCTTCTCGATCAGGTGCTTCAGAAACTTAGCTTGGAATTCAGACTTCATAAGAGATTTCTCCTTTAGGATGCGGGGTATTTGGTTCTAACTCCTGAATGTAACGTACCCCCCTAACCCCAGTTTCATATCACCCTGCCCCAACTTTTTTTTCAGTTGGCACAGACAGCCCTACTGAAAAAACTGAAAACCCTTGCCAGAGAAGGTTTTTCTTGCTTCAGGAAGACGCTAACTTAATGTTGCCGGATTCCCATGGTGTGTTTTTTAAGACACTCATCAGGATTTTTATAGGCGAATTCGCCGACTCCGCTGCGCTTCCGGGCCCCAAATAAGGTTGTGCTAATTTCTAGCAGATTGGGCAAGATTGGAAGAAAGTTCATTAATGTCCCATGGATTGCCAACGATTCATTGACCAACTGCCTGAACTGTACCGGAATTGGGATATTCCATCTATCCAGCCGGTATCGGCACAGTTTTCGGCAGTACTCGATCAAAGTGGAGAACCCGCTGTTCCCAATGTCCTGCAATTGCTAAATGGGGCAGTAGGCTGCATGGCAGCAGAGGAAATTTACTGCGAAATTGGCTGTGGTTTGGGAACCTATTTAATTGCAGCGTTGCTGAACCATGCCGATCGACTGGCCTATGCCGTGGAAAATCCTGATCAGGCAGGAGCAGAGGGGGAAGGAATCGATCGCCTGATGGCGAACCTGACTCGCTTTGACCTGCAGGAACAGGTCTTTTTTTGCTGTCAGGATATGGAGGAATTTTTTGCCGATCTGCGGGATGCCGGGTTGGAGGATAAAATCGGCGTCTATTTTTATAACGGTGCCTCGGATTATCGATCGCAACTATTAGGGCTGTTGCTGGCGAAACCTTTTCTTGCAGATCAGGCATTGATCGTT
>JBAUTA010000705.1:0-1597 GCA_049581985.1 Kovacikia sp. | reverse complement strand
GCTTCCACCTCCAAATTCATCATTTAGCTTAAGCGTCTATGTGCTTAAGCGTCTATCTAAAAAATGTTTACCCGCTCGGCTTTACGTGCCGGTTGAGCCTACAAAACTAAATCGACAGATAGGTTCTAGCTGTACTTGACTAATTACCCGCTCAAGATTTAGAGGAATTAGTAATAACCGCAAGGAATAGAAGCTTTTAGAGCCTAGAGAAAATTTGTAAGGACCTAGATATAGATTGAAGAGCCTAAAACGATTTCAAATAAAAACAACTTTACGAAAATATGACAACCCATTACTTTGGACGGAGTTGACGCCCCATCATCCCCAGCTCCTTTCCCGACAAGGAAAAAAGCAAGAGAAAGAGGTCGTCCACTACTAGCGGAGATTATTGTAGCTGAGGTCCAGGCTCTAATCCCCACTGATGCTTCAAGAAATGCTTATACATATTTTCACGCAGCACCATCTGTTCATAGAGTTTGACCAGAAAATCTTGCGCTTGCTCACGGCTCATCTTCTGGACCTGGGTCTCAAACGATCGGATGCTGAATTGCTGCTCGATGCTCAGTTCAACAGGTTTATCCATTGTTCGACTCCAATATGAGAGAGAGAGAGAAGTTATCCGACTGCCAAAGCCTCTGATATTTAGAAACGGTGGCTTTTTACCGACGATCGCTGGCTGATCTCAATGGTTCCCAAAAAGCAAACCCTAACGATCTGTTCGTATTACAGAATATAACAACCATTTGACAAAATGCACATACCCCATACGAGGTAATTTTTTGAAGATCTAATGTCCTTGCGTTAAGAATAAGCATTCTATGAACTCCCTATCCTGGGACCTGACTCCTCTACCGTTGCTATCCAAGAACTGTTCAAGTAAGAGACTGGAGGGGCGGGCTGAGGCGGCTTGCAGGACTGACTACTTCGTATTTGGATCGGTTCTGCATGGAAATCAGTTCTGTTCTGCGGGAGGATATTTTTGAAAAAGTTTAGACAAGTGTGTCTGTCTTCCTCTAAGTTTTCGGTCGCCAGCATGACAGTTTTCGCTTAAACCGAGCCCCAAATAGTTTTGTTTGGCTTATGCAACGGACAGGTACTCTTTATGAAGTAGGTGGGCTCCAGCCTTTATAAGGATGGGGTTGCAAGGGATAACCCTTATAGGTGCTGCTTCTTGCAGCTCAACCCGATTCCCAAGAAGATTCAATTGATAGCCGTAGCCCTATTAGTCAGGACGGGGTGCAGGGGTGAAATTCCTGGCGTGGGGGCAACGCTCTACTCCCGCCCCTTTCATCCTTTGTCCTGATCAAACTGACGATAGCTGTAGTTGCAATCAGCTGCTTATTCAATTCAGTGCGAATCCATAGCAGTTTGCAGATCGCGGGAGTGAATAGGGTGCAGGGCAGAGCAAGGGAGAGACTTTTAGGGTGAAGAGTGTATACCCGACAAAAAAAGTCGGGTATATTTGACGGGGATTTTAGACCGTGCTAGTATTTCGTTCGAGTGTTGATCATCCTTACCTATCTATCTGCTCTTACTAAGAGATTTGACCCATGACTCCAGTGACCGAACTAAAATCCACATCTGCCGCAACTTTCCG
>JBAUTA010000704.1:0-6138 GCA_049581985.1 Kovacikia sp. | reverse complement strand
GTTTAGGGAAGGATCAAACGATTAAGATTTATCCCGATTCCTGGGTGGTTTTACCAATTTTCCATTGGTTAGCCGCCGCAGGTGAAGTTAGCCTATCCGCAATGTTTAATACGTTCAACATGGGAATTGGTTTTACCGTTTTGGTCGCGCCAGGATACGTCACGGAAATGATTCATTTTTTTGAGGCGCAAAATATTTCGGCTTATGCGATCGGTGAAGTGATCACTGGTTCCGGCAAATTGGTTGGATTACCGGAGTAGTACTGTGCCCCAACCCCTTAAGCAGTTTGCTCAACATTGGCTCCGCAGCGAAAAAGCGTTGAGTAAAATCGTGAGTGCAGCAGAATTGTCGAAGGGCCATCTGGAGCAACAGGAGCCTGGCGATCGTGTCCTTGAAATTGGTCCTGGAACGGGAATTTTAACCCGTCAACTGTTGCCTTTAGCGGAATCAGTTGTGGCGATCGAAATTGATCGAAATCTGTGCGAATCATTAACCAAGAAATTAAGCAGTATCGATAATTTTTTACTGCTCCAGGGTGATTTTTTGGCGCTAGATTTAGAAGCATTGTTAGTGCCTTTTCCTAACTTTCAAAATCCTACCAAAGTAGTTGCCAATATTCCCTATAACATCACGGGGCCAATCCTGGCAAAACTCCTGGGAACGATTGCAAAGCCTGCCTCTCGGCCATTTGATTTGATTGTTCTGCTGGTGCAAAAAGAAGTTGCCCAACGGCTTTATGCCCGACCCGGCTCGAAAGCATTTGGTGCTCTATCGGTGCGGATTCAGTATCTGGCGGACTGTGAGTTTATTTGTGACGTTCCGGCAAAGGCGTTTCAACCACCTCCCAAAGTAGATTCTGTAGTGGTCCGATTGCGCCCACGCCCGGTTGACATTCCAGCTAATGACCCGCACTGGCTGGAAACGCTCCTCAAAGTAGGCTTTTCTAGCAAACGCAAAATGCTGCGGAATAATTTGCAAAGTCTGGTCGATCGCGATCGCCTGACCGCTCTTTTACAGCAACTCGGAATCAATCCAAACGTGCGCGCTGAGGATCTGGGCGTCGCTGACTGGGTTACCTTAAGTAATCGTTTGGGAGGCGAGGAATGAATGAAATTGAGCAATCCCAGGAGCCAATTTTGCCTGAGATGGCAGAGTTGTGGCAGCAAACGCTGGACTGGCAGCCGACAGACCTGCAACAGTTAAAATTTCAGCAGCTTTATCAACAGATTCTGGCAGGCAACCGCCAGCTAAACTTGACCCGAATTACCGAGCCATCGGAGTTTTGGGAGAAGCACCTGTGGGATTCCCTGCGAGGAATTTTCTCCCCTGCATCCCCTATCTCCTATCCCCCTCTCCCCCATCTGATCGATATCGGCACCGGGGCAGGTTTCCCAGGATTAGCTGTGGCGATCGCCCAACCAGCCTGGGATGTGACGCTGCTGGACTCGACCCGCAAGAAAATGCACTTTCTTGATCATCTATTAGAAGGGTTAGAGATTCCAAATGCCCACACGCTGGTAGAGCGGGTTGAGACTGTGGGACAACTTTCCAGCCATCGCCAGACCTACGATATTGCGCTGGTGCGGGCGGTTGCGACTGCGCCGATCTGCGCTGAATATGCCCTACCCCTCTTGCAACCAAACGGGTTGGCGGTTCTTTATCGGGGGCAGTGGACGGTGGAAGAAACGGTTGCCCTGGAGCCAGTGGTTAAAATACTGGGTGGCACGATCGCAGAAATCGAGACATTTAAAACCCCCCTGACCCGAAGCGATCGTCATTGCCTTTACTTGAAAAAGATTGCCCCCACTCCCCCCGATTTTCCCCGGGCAGTAGGTATCCCTACCCAAAAGCCGCTAGGCTAGGGTTGCAATTCTCGTCCTAAATTTCGTCCTAAATCTCGTCATATATATCTCGTCATATACATATATATAGATTTCATTATTTCAGCCGAGCCGACGGACAATGCGTTATTCTAAAGTTTTTCTTATTCCTCAAAGATTAACGGGCCTAATTTGACTTATTATTTGAGAGTAGGAAACGCTTGAAAATCTAAGCCAATGCAGCGTTTTGAACTTTTTGTCCTGATCCGCAGGGATGGGCCGTTAATTTTATCTACCCCCTTACCCTTAAACTGATTTTGAGGTGGGCAGATTTGAGAAAACGACTCTGGAAATGGCGATCGATCTGGCTAACAGCTCCAGGCATTGCTGGGTTAGTCATTTTGCTACGGCTAGCGGGATTGCTGCAATATTGGGAATGGCTTGCATTGGATCAGTTTTTTATCCTGCGTCCTCCAGAGCCGCCGGATTCCCGGATTGTGGTTGTCGGTATCAGTGACCAGGACATCAAAAATCTGGGACGCTGGCCCGTTGAAGATACCAGACTGGCTGAATTACTTGAACGTATCAAGCAGCAGCAGCCGAGGGCGATCGGTTTGGACCTGTATCGGGATTTCCCAATCGAACCGGGATATCAAAAGCTGGTCAAAGTATTTGAAACGACTCCAAATTTGATTGGAATTGAAAGGAAAGGGGGAGCCAATGCGGATATTCCTATCGCTCCTCCCCCCGCTTTGGCTAAGCAGGGGCAGGTTAGCTCAAACGATATTTTGACAGACGGGGATGGCAAAATCCGGCGAGGCTTCCTTTATTGGACCAGTCAGGAAGACAATACGGCGATCGAAGGGTTGGGGTTAAAACTGGCCCTGATTTATCTACAGGCTAAGGGAATCAACCCCAAACCTGCTGCGACAAATCCCGATTATTTGCAGGTGGGGCGGGGGGTTTTTCCGATTTTCGAATCGGGTGATGGGGGCTATATTCGAGCAGATGCGGCAGGATATCAGATTTTGCTGAATTTTCGCGGACCGTCAAATAGCTTCCAGACGGTATCGATGACGGATATCTTGGAGGGAAGGGTTTCCCCTAATTTGCTCCGCGATCGGCTTGTGTTCATCGGTCCGATTGCCGAGAGCCTTAAAGATCTTTTCCTAACCCCTTACAGCAGTGCTTCCCTGACTTCACCGGACAAAACAGCGGGGGTCGAAATCCAGGCGACGATCGCCAGTCAGGTGCTCAGCGCAGCCCTGGAGGGAAGACCCGGCATTCAAGTCTGGTCCGATCCACTGGAGTATGCCTGGATTGTGCTTTGGGCTTTTGTGGGAGCGCTGCTAGGCTGGTGGCTGAGAACGCTTCGCTGGGCAATTGCAGGCATGATTGCCGTTGAGGGTAGCTTGTTAGTTGGCTGCTATCTGGCCTTTCTAGGAGGTTGGTGGATTCCGACGGTTCCTCCTGCCCTGGCCCTGGCCACTGCGGCGATCGTCCTGACGGGTTACATCGCCAATCAGGAGCGGGAAGATCGTCAAATCATCATGCATCTGTTTGGACGGCATGTGAACCCCAAAATTGCTGAAGAGATTTGGCGCGATCGCCACCGACTCCTGAATGCAGGTCGCCTCACGGGACGTAAAATGACCGCTACCGTCTTATTCACAGACTTAAAAGACTTCAGTGGAATTACGGAGCGCACTGACCCCGAAATCCTGATGTCCTGGCTGAATGAGTACATGGAAGCGATGAGTCAAATCGTGCTAGCTGAGGGCGGCATTGTTGACAAATTTATTGGCGATTCCATCATGGCGGTGTTTGGGGTTCCCCTGGCTCGGACTGCACCAGAAGAGATTGCCGAAGATGCTCAAACAGCGGTTCGTTGTGCGGTCAAAATGGCTGCAACCCTAGAGGCACTCAATTTCAAATGGCAAAGTCAGGGGCGTCCTACCACCAGTATGCGAGTTGGTATTTCTACTGGCATGGTGGTTACAGGTAGCCTGGGAGGGGAACAGCGGTTGGATTACACCACGATCGGGGATAGCGTCAACGTTGCCTCTCGCTTAGAAAGTTACGACAAGTCCCTGGAGGGTGGAATTTGTCGAATCCTGATCAGTGAAGATACCTACACCCGGATTCAAAATCATTTCCCGACCAAATTTATTGGGATGGTTCAACTCCGGGGACTGGAAAATCCTACCAAAATTTACCAAGTCTTGACAAAACTCCCAATAAAGGGTGACTAAAATCAAGTTAGATGCTGGTTAGATTACAGAGGATAGATCGGCGTTACGGCTCGATCGTGAAACTACGGGTGCAGACTGGCAAAGTTTCCTGACACTACATCATTTATTCATCAAACCTGTTTAAAGCTAGAGGATGCCCTATGGTAAGCCCCGTATTTTTCATGACTGCATCAGCAACTGCTTTAGTCATTGTGCTGCAACCGTTTAGTTTTCTTTCTCTCCCAAGCCCCATTCCGACTCAACTGAGCAACCTTGGGGTTGCTGCCCCCGTTTTGGCAGCGGATGGCGTCACCTACAAGCCCCCCATTCGTCCCCGTCCCTTAGGGCGCACCAGTGGAACTGGCTCTCGGGGATGTGATAGCAAAGCCCTGCCCGCACCCCTAACGCTTCTGGTGCCTGGGAGTCATGTGGGTCAGACCGTATCGGGTCGCCCAACGTTTTTTTGGTACTCCCCCGATACCACTCCTGTGAAGTTTGCGCTGGTAGAGTCGGGTGTTCCCAGACCCATTCTTGAGAAAACAGTCCAGGTTACTAAGCCAGGAATCATGCAGCTTAAATTGCCCAAGGACGCTCAAGAGCTGACCGTTGGTAAGGAGTATCGCTGGTCAATCTCCATTGCTTGCAACCCTAATCGTCCATCAAACGATACGTTTACCCAGTCTTTCATTGAACGGGTTGCCCTGAATGCTGAGCTGAGTAACCAATTAGAGGCCGCTAAATCCGATCGGGAGCGTGCCCGTGTTTTTGCTAAAGCAGGCATGTGGTACGACGCCCTGGCAACGTTGGCACAGGCCAGTACAGTCCAGCCCTCTGTCCACACTGATTTCCTATTGCTGCTCGATCAGGTTGGATTGACGGAGATTACTACTCGTGAGCGAATAATTGACCAGGCAGCAAAACCTTAGGGATTGGCAACAAACGACTCCCCGACAGTTTCCCTGGAATCGAGTGCTGGGAGTGCTTTTGGGAGTTCTATTAGTCCGTCAGGATAGATTTGAGGGGGCACTCCAATCCACAAAACCCATTTGTAGGATGTTTTGAGGGTTTTCAACCCTGCAAAGTAGTCTTGACAGACCCCGAATTTGGGAAAGGAGGGAGAATGATCGGGAGAGGGGAGGAGGGTGCGCATTTTCCACACCCCGTCGTCCCCCTTAACCTGCCCTTTCTAGTACTGCCGGGATGACACCCCACATCGGATAGTCTTCATAAATGGCTGAACTTTGCTCTTGCAGGCTGAGGGCAGTCGTGTAACTGTCGATCGCTTCCTGCGGGCGATCGAGGTAGGTCAAAACCGCGCCCTGAAAAATCCAGGCTTCCCGACTTTGCGGCATGATCTCGGTAGCTTTGGCGAAACTGGCAAGGGCAGATTCATAGTGCCTTAGGTGAGTTAACACGATGCCGCGATAAATCCAGATTTGATGGACATCAGGCAGAAACTTGAGCGCGGTGTCAAAGCTGGCAAGAGCTGCTTCATAGTGACACTGTTGGGTCAACATTTTACCCCGACCATACCAGATGTGATGGGGAAGTGAGATTGCAGGCTGAACTCCAGTCGAGGTTGGATGGGGAGTTATCGAGGCTTCAGCGGCTGCTATTTTTGTGACGGTCGCCCTGTTTGTGTTTAACATACGGTAGAGTGCTTGCGAAAAGGTTTTCCAGCGGAGGCGATCGCCCCTCGATATAAATTGTTACCTCTCATACTGAGAAGCTAGCGGTCAGGGTTAGAGCTTTAGATAAAAAAGATACAGGTAAGTTGAAGTTAAAGTTTAGGTAATCAACCGGAGCAGCGTTGCCAGGTAGGAAGATCGCTTAACTTTGCTTGCCCCCTTGGCAAGGGAGCTTGCTAGGGAAGCGGGTCAGGGGGCAGTTCCGCTGAATTCCCTGATTGAACTGGTATCAATTGTTCTAGGGGTGAGGTGGGCAATTTTTTTAAACCTGCCCCCGATCGGGTATCTTTTTCGCGAAATTTCCTGACATCTTTGTAATGGCTACATTCTCGTCCTATACAGCAGTAGAATAGGAACCTATGGAACGCGAAGTCATTACTCTTCTGTCAAAACGAGAAA
>JBAUTA010000703.1:0-1716 GCA_049581985.1 Kovacikia sp. | reverse complement strand
TTTCATTCTAGATAGAGGTGACGAGTTTAGGGCATTTTAGCCATCAAGGGATAAAACCCCTAAAGGCTAGAATGGCCTATTCTCGTAGATGCATAAAATGCCAAAATTTAGAATGAAACAGCCCTGAATAAACGGGTTGTTTAAGAAACGAACTGAGGTTCTCAAACGGAATCGTTTTTGTGTGATGTAGATGAATTGCTTGCAAGGTTTTGAGAGTGGGAGTGCGATCGCCACGGTAGCCAATGCGTTGAAAATAGGCATCGAGATCTATGGAGTCTGGTGTTTGTTTTTCTTGCATAACGAGAATTAAAGCGATCGGTTCCAATAATCCGAAAATTTGTGGGCAAATCTTCCCAACTTCATCCATCTTGAAATGGATATAGCGATCCTATTTGGATTGTGAGAAAGAATTCCAGTGGAATCCTTTCTCACAAAGCCCCTCAAACTCACAACTGATTTAGGACTGCTATAGAGGATGCTATCGGCAATCTCTAATAAGCTACAATACCAAAATTGTTTCCAGCCTTTGACTAAATATCGGAGTCTCAGGACGTCCTGATAGTTGGCATTGATCCAAATTTGGTTGACGACTCATCGATGCCTCACCTTAATGCGTCCAAGGTTATTGCTGCCATGGACGCATGGGTAAAAGAACTCGCTACGTTGGGATGCAATGCAGAACTCTGCTCAATTGATCTGGGTGAAACGAAATGGGGGTAAAGAAGATAGGAAACTTTGGGCTGATTTAACTGAAATTTGACCAGGGTGAAAGAGGCTGACCTGAGCCATGGTCGGACAGATTGCTCATACTGCTGGAGTAAGGGATCGAGACTTGCCAACGCTGATGCATGAACGTACAAGGCATTGGGAAGCAGCTTGCCGATCTCGCTCTGCTGGCAGCAACGGGCGATCGCCTGAAATTCCGCTAGTATCGCTAAGTTGGTGGGAGATGCGGGTCGTCTATCAGCAACCTCTATGTTTGCACTGCCCATACTCTTTTCCCAGACTTTCTTACAATTAAGAATAAAGCATTTACGATAAGGGGAATTCAATGGCAGGATTAGCTGCTAAAGTAGGCAAGCAACGCTATTCGTAGTGGAGAACTGTGGCCAGAACGCTAAGTCTGTTTGAAGACGATCGGTTGACGCTGCCGAAGAGCATTGAGCTATCGGTGGAATCGTTGCGTCACTATGGCTCTTTCTACAAACACTGGGCGATCGCCTTTTCTGGAGGTAAGGACTCTTCCGCCACCGTCACCCTCATTGCCCATCTGATTGAAACGGGGCAAATCCCGAAGCCTGAGAGCCTGACAGTTCTTTATGCTGACACTCGCCAGGAGCTACCGCCGCTGCACTCGTCTGCCCTGGGGATTTTGGAGGAGCTGCGCCAGCGTGGGTTTGAAACCCGTGTGGTGTTACCAGAACTGGATCTCCGCTATTTTGTCTACATCTTGGGTCGGGGAGTGCCGCCGCCTTCCAATACCTTCCGATGGTGTACACCTAAGCTCAAGGTCATGAGCATGGAGCGGGAATTAGAAGCCTTGCGGCAGGAGCGGGGCGAAAAGTTCCTGATGATCACTGGGGTGCGGATTGGCGAGAGCGCTGCCCGCGATCAGCGGATTGCGGTGAGCTGTACGAAAGATGGTGGAGAGTGTGGGCAGGGCTGGTTTCAGCAGAGTTCTTCAGGGGCGATCGCGGACACTCTGGCTCCGATCGT
>JBAUTA010000702.1:0-4826 GCA_049581985.1 Kovacikia sp. | reverse complement strand
CAGGACGATCGCTCGCGTATCGTTGTACCAGCTTGCCCGCTTGTCATTTTCCACGCTGTCGATGATGCGACCCAGTTGATCGAGATAAATAGGCGCACCGTTTTTGTAGGTGACAATCAACTTACGGTAGGCAGCCGCATCTTCTAATTGCCCATTGGTCTGTACCGTAAAGTTTTTGTGTGTCCCCGAAAGGCTGCCTGTGGGCAGGTTTACATTTCCCTGCTGGATGGCAGTCTGTACCTGATCCAGGCCCAGTTGTTGACTGGCCAACCGTTGGGGATCCAGCTGAATCCGCGCTGCATACTTTTGCGAGCCATAGATCGCAACCTGTGCCACGCCGCTAATGGTGGAAAGCTTTTGCGCTAGATAGGTTTGAGCATAACTGTCCACCTGGGAAAGCGGCAGCGTCGGAGAGGTCAGATAAAGGTAGAGAATCGGTTGATCAGCGGGATTCACCTTGGTATAGGACGGTGGATTCGGCAAGTCGTTCGGGATTTGCCCTGTTGCCCCTGAAATTGCCGCTTCTACATCCTGGGCAGCAGCATCAATATCGCGGCTGAGGTTAAATTGCAGTGTAATTTGGGTGTTGCCCAGGGTGGTGGTTGAGTTCAGCGAATCCAGCCCCGCAATGCTAGAAAATTGCTTCTCTAGGGGCCGGGTAACCGATGATGCCATCGTTTCGGGACTGGCTCCCGGTCGTGAAGCCGTCACCTGAATCGTGGGATAGTCCACGCTAGGCAAATCGCTGATCGGTAACTGCCGATAGCTCATGAATCCAAAAATCAAAATCCCCACCATGACCAATGTCGTCATGATGGGACGACGAATAAATAGCTCTGAGAGGTTCATGAGTTACCTCCGGTCGCCTCTGGGGAACGATGCTTTTTGCCTGGATTCGGTGGATTGGGGGCCGTCCTGATCCGGATCTTGCCGCCTGACACAAGATTTGCCTGCCCATCCATGACCACTTTGTCTCCCAGTTGGAGACCTTTTTGCACAACGTCCAACCCATTGATCGTGTTGCTGACCACTACAGGCACATTTTCTACGGTCATATCGGGCTTGACTACAAACACAAATTGTCCATTGGGGCCGTTCTGCACCGCTTGCGAGGGGACGACGGTTGCATTTGGCTGGGTCGTTAGTGTCAGTGTGGTATTCACATACTGACCGGGCCAAAGGGTTCCTGCTGAATTATCAAATTCGCCCAGCAGTTGAATGGTGCCCGTGGTGTTATCAACGGTGTTGTTGAGAAAAGACAAAATACCGTTGATCGGTCGAATAGTCGGGGTGTTAGGGAAGGTGACATTTACCGCCAACTTGCCATTCCTCATATATTTTTGGATCGCTGACAGGTTTGACTCTGGAACCGCAAAGGAGACTTCAATCGGGTGAATTTGGTCAATTTTGACCAATGCAGTAGTGCTGCCAGCCTGCACCACATTGCCCTGGGTGACTAAAATGTCCCCAGCGCGGCCATCGATCGGCGCATAAATTTTGGTGTAAGACAGTTGCACCTGGGCGTTCTGTAAAACCCCTTGATCTGATACAACGACCCCTTGCGCATTTTTAATCGCCGCTTGATCGACTCCCAGTGCCGCTTGAGCATTGGCGATCGCCTGACGATCCGCTTGCAATGTGGCAGCATCAGTTTTGCTATTAGCAGAATATTGCTGTGCCTGGTCCAGGGTCACCGCCCCCTGCTTGTAGAGGTCGGTATACCGATTGCTGGCCGCCTGGGCATATTGCGCCTGCGCCTGGTCTTTTGCCAGATTGGCCTCTGCCTGACGCACTACGGTCAGATCCTTGTTGTAGGTGGCTTGGGCCTGCTGCACCTGGGCTAAATCCCGGGCCAGTGTTCCCTGTGCTTGCTGAATAGACGCCCTGGGCGTACGATCGTCCAGGGTAAAGAGGAGTTGCCCTTTCTGCACTTCCTGCCCTTTTTTAAAGAAAACGCCAGTAATTGCGCCCCCAATTTGCGGCGTTACTGAGACGGTATTCACGGTTTGCACATTACCGATCGCCTGCAACTGCACCGGAACCGTCTTTTGCGTCACTGTCCCGATGGTGACTGGGGTTGCCTGCTGCCCTTTATCAGCCTTACCCGACGTGTTGGGCTTGGCACCTGCACGCAGACCCAAAAAGCCCAGTGTTACCAATAGGATTAACCCAACGGAGACTAAGCCCATGCGTCTGCTACGCAAGAAGTTGAGTCGCGATCTCGGATCATCTTTAGTCAAACTCTCGTTGCGATTCCCAATTTCACTCTTTTCAGAAACGCCACCATTGGGAATATCGTGAGTCATGGAAGCCTCCAAATCAATGCCATGGTCATCCATCAATCTTAAAAATCCGTATAGCCGCTGCCATCAAGCGAGATTCCTAAACTGACTGGGAAAAAGGCACAAGAGGGTAGGACTTTTTTCCTGGTTGAAAACGGCATATGCAGTAAAAATCACTCTGTCAGGAACGAAGACAGATTCGCTAGAGAGGAAGAAGCTATTTTCGCGTGTATTCCACTTATGAATCGAATGGCAAGGTCAGTCGTTCTGTTGTGGCGCTCCTTAGCCCCTATTAAAATTAGAAATACGTCTTTGATTAGAGCGCTTCAATCATTGCTATGGAGCAGTTTCATGGTTCGCCCAACCTATCAATCCTTTCGTCTCCTGTTTCATCTAGAGTGGCTACTGCTGATAACGGCAGTGTTGATGGAGATGCTACTGCCCTTTCAGTGGTCCTGGTCATTACTTCTGCGCATGTTGACGATCGCGGCGTTTGGCTGCATGGGCTTCAGCCTGCCAACGGAAGGAAAGCTGAGCAAAAAATTACTGTATACTCTGCTGGAGTTTGGCTTAATTCTGCTGTCAGCCACCCAGGATGACCTATCTACCCGTTCTGTTTTCCTGCTGTGCCTGGTACTCATGATGCGAAGTTGTCTCATGTTTGGGCGCAGGGGACAACTTACGGTCTTAGGCTTAGCGCTTCTGTCCTATGCAGTATTACTGCTATCGAAACCGATCGTTACCGATCGACTGCGGGCAACAGTCTGGGATTGGCGCTTAAGCTCTGCCTTGCTGTTTAGCTTAACGCTAGTCTTCGCGTTGCTCCTGATCAATGCCCTACTAGCAGAACGGCAGAGTCGTGAAGAACTGGAAATTGCCCATCAGGAATTAGAGCTGACCCACGAACAGCTCCGGCAGTATGCCCTGCGGATTGAGGATCAGGCAACCTTACAGGAACGTAACCGGATTGCCCGCGAAATTCATGATGGACTAGGACACACATTAGCCGCTCAAACGATCCAAATTAACAATGCGTTGTTATTCTGGCGGTCGGATCATGATCAGTCATTAACTTTCCTGAAACAAGCAAAGCAACTGGGAGCAGAAGCGTTATTGGAAATTCGCCGATCGGTGGCTGTGCTGCGATCGAACCCACTCAAAGGACAAACACTTGATTCGGCGCTCAAAAAATTGCTTGATGACTTTCAACAAACCAGCGGCATTGAACTTTCCCGTAACATTAATGTACCGTTATCCTTACCCGCTGAGGTCAACACAACCCTCTACCGGATTGTGCAGGAATCACTCACGAATATTTACAAGCATGCCCAGGCAACCCTGGTGATCGTTCAATTACAGAAGCAAGCAGGGATGCTCCATCTTTCCGTCGAAGATAATGGTGATGGCTTTAACCCAACTCAAAATACAACCGGGTTTGGCTTACAGGGAATGCGAGAGCGGGCAATGGCATGGGGTGGGGAATTTAGCATCCATAGCCAACCAGCAGCAGGCTGCCAGATATCCGTTTTCTTTCCCCTGACAAAATTGTTGTTATGAACTGATAGCATTAATAATGCATTAATAAAAAGTCCAGATGACAATCAATTTTTTGCCACCAACCATTTAACCAATCATTTAATCAATCGTTTAGTCAATCATTGATAGATTTTCAATTGAATTCACGACTTTTCCTCTTCTAAGCAGCTGGGTTCAATTAAGCTAAAGATGATTTGGGGAGTTAGAGGGGGTTGAACCTTTTGCCTGGGGGCAAGACCCCTAACCACCCCTTCTATACCGATCCTATTTGGATTGTGAAAGCACCTTCCCGTCATAACACTTGAATGCCAGCATTTAAATCCTAATACTTGAATACCAACGCCCCACTTATATGATCCGAATCCTACTCGTCGATGATCAACATATTATTCGACAGGGACTCAAAAGCATGCTTGAGTCAAATGCAGATATACAGGTAGTTGGCGAGGCAGAGAATGGGAAACGGGCGATCGAACAAATTTCTACGCTACAGCCCGATGTGGTATTAATGGATATTCGCATGCCAGTCATGGATGGTGTCGCAGCAACTCAGGCGATCGCAAACCAGTATCCCACCACAAAGGTTTTGGTTTTAACTACTTTTGATGATGATGAATATGTTTCCCAAGCTATGCGCGTTGGGGCCAAGGGGTATTTGCTGAAAGACATTGAACCGGAGGATCTGGCTTTAGCGATACGAGCCATCCATAGAGGGCATACACAACTTGGTCCAGGATTGTTAGAGAAAGCCCTCACAACGATCTCAACGATCTCCCCAACTGTCGATCCACCGCCTGAGTTGAAGCAACTGACACCCAGGGAATTAGAAGTTTTACGGTTAATTGCGTCTGGAGCAAATAATCGCGAAATTGCTCAGGCACTTTTCCTTTCAGAGCACACCGTTAAGAACTATGTAACCAATATTCTGAACCATTTAAATCTCCGCGATCGCACCCAGGCAGCGCTGCTCGCCCATTCCCTATTCAATCTTCCTCCCCAAGACTAGAC
>JBAUTA010000701.1:0-8365 GCA_049581985.1 Kovacikia sp. | reverse complement strand
AACCGTCACAGTGCTGACCCCTTGCAGTTCGACCAGCTTGTGTCACAGTAGTTTTAGTCGCACATCGCGTACCTAATCATCGTAAGAATTTAGGTGAAGGGAGATAGAAGGCTCAACACATTAAAGTCTCAACGCGAGGCAGGCAGTCTCAAAAAGGCGACTGGACTAGAATTGAACTCAATTCAACTTTTGTAGTGCACTCAACCGCTATAAAATCGTGAGATCGGAACCCCTCTCATCCAATGTTCAAGAAAGTCTGTAACCCATACGATGCAACGAAAATAGCTCAATCTCATTTTCTTGACTAATTGCGCGGTGGGCAATGGGTCAATCTTTGAGGCTAACAGCTGAGAGGCGGGTGGATGACTGCCGACTTAGTCAACTCCTACCCGCTATAGATTTAGAACGCGATCACTTGAGTTTAGAAGATGAGTCTAGATTTGAGATCCACATATCTAGAACATCACCAACTAAACTATCGATCATCGCCTGCTGCTGATCGATCCGTTGAGTTAGGGCAGCGATCTTCTGTTCATGGTTTTTGACATTTTGGGTCAGAATCGCGATGATTTCCATCAACCGAATTGCCTGATGATCAATGGACGCGACTAGTGATGGCACCTCTTCTGCGAGAAATCCCGCCTGGATGTGTTTGCTTTGATCTGCCCGGTGGGTGAATTTCACGGGTTGCAGGGCTTGCAGCAGATCCGTGGCTTCTTGACTGTCAAAATCTACGATATTGTCCTTCAAGGTGCGAGACGAACTCACCTGGGGGCTAGCACTGTGGACGATGGGCTTGTCAAACTTATAGCCAAGTCCGGTAGTCTGAAAGCCGACAAACCGATCAGATCGCAGTCCCAGATCGAACATGCGATCGCCCCTGCTCAATCTCAGGGGCTTGTCAAACTTATAGCCCAGCCCAGTTGTTTGGAAGCTGATAGCCTGATCGGGTTGCAACCCCAACTCCACATATCCACTACCCTGGCTCAATCGTAAGGCTGGTATTTCTTCTGAAGTAGCGTCAACATGCAATTTTGTTAATGGTTTGTTAATACCGATGCCCACATTGCCGCTGTTCTGCAAGACTGTTAAACGAGTGGTGCTGCCTGTGCGCAAAAATAGGTCTTGAGCATTGATGCTGCCAATTCCTCCAGTGGCAACTTTGATGTCTTCATCAAATTGATAGCCTTTACAATTCGTCTGCAACTGCACCAACTTCATCGGTGAAGTATCTGAGGTATCGGAGGTTCCAATATCCACATAGCGATCGCTCTGACTTAGCCGTAGCGTTTGCACTTCATTGGCAGGACCATCAACGTGCAGCTTCCTGAGCGGATTAGAGGTTCCAATTCCGACATAGCCGGTTGCGTTACGGATCGTCAGCCGATGGGTTTCCCCAGTTTTCAGCGAAAAGTCATTACTTGAACTGGCAATTTGACCTGAATGAACTATAAGAGTTTGCCCAACGGTTAAATCCTGTTTGGTTTCCAATGTTTTCTCAACTGTCAAATCCTCCGTAATCGTTCCTTTTGCTGCGGTAAGAGTTTGCCCAACAGTTAGATCCTGTTTGGCTTCCAATGTTTTCTCAACCGTCAAATCCTCCGTAATCGTTCCTTTTGCTGCAGTAAGAGCTTGCCCAACAGTTAGATCCTGCTTAACTTCTAGATCCTGCTTAACTTCTAACTTTTTCTCGACAATCAAATCCCCTGTAATCCTTCCCCCTGCTAATGGTAGTGTCTCGGCTAATCCAGCAAATTGGGGGCGATCGTCCTGGATAGATATAAATCCATCTTGGCTATACTCCACCACAGCTAAGCAACAGTAGACGTGAAATGGACCGTTGATTTCTTGAGGCAGGGGATTACGGGAGCCATCCCGTGTCCATTCAATATCGTTGGTGACAGTCCGGGCGGGAATCAACCAGTAATCACCGGTTTTGTATGTTGACCCTTCCTCAAACCAGACCTCAATGCCTTCGTCTCCCAGAGGAATCCATTGACCAGCCTTCGTCGGAATTTCCGCCATTGACGTTGTATGATCCCAACGGCGCACCTTCGGTTTATATTTTTTGGGAAACTGCTCACGATTTACCTGATCGCTATCCTTCGCTTTCTGAAACACTAATTTTGTGCCAGAGGTGGCAGCGGTGAGACGCACCAAGGTACCAGGAATCTCCTGCAGCTCTCGCACCTCGTCAGTAATTTCCACCCACTGATTAGGGACAAATAATTGCGAACCATCCCTACCTGTAGGCGTAATGGTGATTACATTAGCGTTCGTATCATCTAAATCTGCAATCGCACTGACGATCGCACCATTGTCTCGCGACCACTTAAAGGTGGCTGTTCCCACAGCACCTCCGGTATGAATCTCTATACGATAGAGCTGGTTTTCCAGCCGGCGTACACTACTCGTGCCAACCTGACTTAAACTGGGGCTGACCCGTGCTTTAAGACGGGCACTACGAGTTGCCATAAGGTTGTCTTCGAGATGTCGTTGCCGTTTAAGTTTATCGGGGGAATCAGACGAGAATTCCAGGAGTTTAACTTGCCATACCGTTTTTGTGCGAGTAGCGGTGTCTGGAATGTTGAGAGCAGGTTCGCGTAAACTCGGATCTTCGATCGCCGTCACATGCCGTTGCCACACATCTAAGTAGGCGAGGTACGTGTTGCCTGGAATCGGCGTGATCCAGGGAGGCAGATGATCGGTTCGAATCGGGCGCAGTTCTCCTTTTGGGGGCAGATCCTGCTTCAGCTTTTTGAAGCTGATTTCAAGACCTCTGTCACTTTTCTCACAACTTTGAATTTGAACCTTTTCTAGTGAAGTTAGGATACCATCACTGCTGCCAGAGGGAACTGCAAATAGCTCAATCCATTGACCTTTCTGAAGCTGTTGATGATTGGTTAACGAGGTTAGAACTTTAACGGTTTCACTGTCATCAATAGTTATTTTTTGGAAGGATAGACGAACTGGTTGAAGATAATCCGGTTGAGGATAATCCGGTTGAGTTTTCCAGGTCAGAATTGAGCGCAGTTCTCCTTTATCAGGCAGACCCACCGCAGGCTTTTCGAAGCTAATGGTATAGCCTGTTTTCCGGTGGGTTGGGTCAACCTGATCAATTCTGACTCGCGTTAGAGGGTTCACCTCCTGCTGCCCGTTCTTCGGGGCTGCAAATATCTCAATCCATTGCCCTGGTGCCAGATTTTGTCGATCCACTAATAGGGTGGAAACTTCAATTTCCGCTTTACTTTCTTCCTTTCCGGTAGATGAGTTCGATTTCTGTGTAAAGGAGAGACGGTCTCTCGGTTCCAGTTCACAGAGAATACCATCGACATAGATACGACCGGGATAAATCGTTAAATCCTGCCGATCTTCTGTGACTCCGATTTGAAAACTGAGAGCCGTACTGGGATCGGCGAGGGAAACCCCTGTTCGTCCAATCATGTCTCGTGCCTGCATTTGTAGCAAATGACGCTGAATATCCACTTGCTCGTTCCAGTCGGCATCCAGTTGCAATCGTCCCTGTTGCATCCGGACACTACTGTAATGGTTTTCGGCTCGAAATGTAGACCGAGTAAAGTCGCCTTTCATCGCTGCTGTCCTAGGTGATGTAAAAAATGCTTGTTGTTAAGCCAAAGCGCGAATATTCCTGCAAACTGGTATCTAGATTAGCGATGCGCTGTGGTTGCTTTAAGGAGTTGAAGCCGCCTATCTCAGCGCAATCCTCCGCCCCCATCCGAATTTCATCTGCACAGGTGAGGCTGAGTTGAGCGTAGCCTGGATCACCGTATTGGGTAGAGGCAAAGCTAGGTTGCAGTTGATTCAGAATACTGAGTTTTGCTTCGGCATTGTTAAAGCCTTGATTGATCGGAGCCCAGTTATCTCCATTGTCGATCGAGCGACAGATCATTCCGCCTCCGGTGCCTGCAAGGATCCAGCCATTTGGCGCGCTGGTCAGGGCGGTAATCTGACGATGGGGGAGTTGGGCCAACGGTTCCCAGGTTTGTCCGTGATCACGGGAACGTAATAAGCCACCGTTCAGGGTACCCGCAAACACGAACTCCTTGTGCACCAGGAGCATCGTAATGGTGCGTTGATTCAGTGGCAAGTGAACAAACGTCCAGGTCTCTCCATTGTTGGTGGAATAGTAGATTCCGCTATCCTTGGTGAAAGCTCCACTGGTGCCTGCAAACAGCCTGCCATCATCAGCAATTGTTAATGCTGTGATCATTTGATTGGTCAAATTCAAATTTCCGGCTTTGCGCCAGGTTTGATTGCGATCGGACGAATAATACACTCCCGTGCCTGCTGTACCTGCAAATAGCCAGCCTGTTTTGGGATGGATGGCAAGGGCATTCATATTCCAAATGGCATCTTCCAACCCGGTGCGGGGAGCGATCCAATCCGATGAGCAGAAAATACGCCCTCCCAGAGTGGCGATAAACAGTTCTCCTGCCTCAATGACAATCTGATTGATATGGGTGGTATTTGGGCTGGCAGGATCCGGGTTAACATCACTGCGAACTCGCATCAACGGCTCCCAGGAAAGGGGCTGATTCTGAGCGTATTCAGAAGCCGTTTGAGCGTAGCCACAAGCAAAAATAAAGCCCTCAGTCGTACCTGCGTAGATTTGATGCCGCTCCGGATCGATCGCCAGGGTTTGCACCTGACGATTCGTTAACCCCTCATTAGCACTTTCCCAGTTCACACCCTCGTCGCGGGAACACCTAACGCCTTCGGTAGTCCCAGCAAATAGCCACAGTCGATTCTCCGCATCCAGACCCGCCGCTAAGGCAGTGACTTTAGCAGGTAATTGATCCAACCGATTCTCCAGGCTGCGATCGGGTTGGCAATGGTAGCGCCGGGGCGTTTGAGATTCATCTGGAACATAGCAATACCGCAAACAGCCAATCTGTTTACGCCAGATGGTCACAGACTGGGTAAATAGTGAATTATTCGCCGTCAGGCTCAAAGCCAGGGTGCCTCCCAGGACGGTGGTATTTGTCAGGGCAACAGGGCTACTGGGAACTGCGATCGCCAATCGTTGATCATCGAATTGCCCATCCGCATCGATAATGCTATCGCTAATTACCAGTTGTTCAATTTCAGCATCAATGTGAATGGCACCACAAATACTGGAATGAATCACCAGAGATAATTGCTCATGATTGGCCGTTACATCTCTCCCACCGGGCAGGCCAGTTCCAGGGGATTGGGGCGATCGACAAACCTGCCACAGGTCTGTGATGATATAGCGCATCCGCTGGATTCCCATTTGTATCAACTGGGTCAGCACTTCTATAGGAGCCAGTTTGGGGTTGAGATTAAGAGCAATCAGTTGAGCAATTAGATGAATGTAATACATCGCCAGAGCGATGATTGACCACTCATCCAAATCGATCGGCAGGGTCGAAACGGGCAAGGACTGAACCACACAGCCCCCCTGTTGTGGTACGAGGGTGCAATGGTTGATTGAAAGGCAGGCCAAATCTCCCGGTAATACGGTCAGTTGCCCTTCCAGAAGCAGCCCCTCCAGCAGGAATTCCCCTGGATTCTGGTGCGGCTCGTCACTGCCCTGAACGGTAAGATTGCCCCACAGATGCGGACGGCAACCATTGGCGGACATAATGTGCAGTTTCTTTTCGGGTGGCACAGTGATCTGCAAATCTGTTTTGCCGTAAGTGCTATTGTCATGCAGCACAATTTTGCCCACCGTAGCTTCTTCCACGACCGCTCCCAGTCGCCACCCCTGTCGTCCATCCTGGGACAGGAAGAGCAGCACCGTTTGCCCCTGGTACGGGCTGAGATCAAAGATCTGGGATTGCTTGAGCGAGAGCACCCGTCCCTGGGCATTCACAGCCACTCCTTCTGCGATCTCCACAGCCATCTTCTTGTCACTCAACGTAACTTGCAGCTCAGATTGGGGTTGGACAATCCCTGGTTTGAAGCGGGGGCGCATGTCAACGTCAGGGAGATCCTGGATGCGACCCTGTCCATCCAATGGCAGGACTGCCAGGGGAATTGCGGGGGATGATGGGCGTGTGGTTGTCAGGGTGATTCGCCAGGTGGTAGTGGACGAGTCAGACTCATAGAGCAGAAATACCCAGAGCATGGTATCGCTGTAGTTTCGCCAACGCAAACGCTGAGAACTCGGTACGGAGATGGTTTCGCCCTGTGCACCGATCGCCAATCCCGATGTGACGATCGCGCACTTTTGTCCCGGATAGGCAATCACCTTTAGCCCCCAAACAATCCCAGGTTGAAAGGTTGGACGAACCGGAATCACAGACACTGAGCCATTCGCGCTTCCTGTGCCATTGTTTATGCTGTTAGGGGTACTGGAATAAATGTCGATCGGTATAGATTTCGCTGCTGAGGCAGAAATACGCACCAACCGCAGGAACCGCTCCACGGGAAATTGGGTAGTTGCCTCCGGTGTTTCTGCAACCAAATCCAGTTGCCATTGTTGCCCCCGTTGTTTCTGGGCATCCGGTTTGCCTGGTTCCACACGCCGCGAGAGCAGCAGCAGCATTGGCTCTTTCCGTTGCGCGGGCAATTTAATTCGATCATTAATTCCGATCCGAATCCGTTGACCTTGCTGATTCACCGCTAATCCAGGGGAGAGGATCACGTCATTCGACTGATCGTTTTTTACAGACAATCCGTTGATAATCCCCGCCTGAAACGTCACGCGCCGACTGGTGGATTGGCTGATCACCTTACCGTTGGTATCAATCGACAACAAACTCAGGTGAATATAGGTTCGATTCGAATGCATCGCCGCCAGATTCGCCGGAACGATGATGATGGGTACCCGTTCAGTTTCTGGCTTTTCTATCTCATCCTCCCTCGGTGGGGGAGAGGTCGCCAGAATCAGCACGGTTTGGTCACGATAGCGCTCCAGGGGTAAAAAGTAGTGTTTCGTGAGCGTGATGAGCCGTCCCTGCACATCGATCGCCTGTCCTTCAGTGACAATCACTGCATCCGCTCCGCCAACCGCCAGCACCTCCAACCCCGTTATAATGCCAGGTTGAAATTTCGATTGCTGCACGCTGTCGTCTAGAACAATCCGGGGGAGGGGAGGCACCCCTAGCTTCGCCAGCACGATACAGGTTTGCTCTCGGCACGCCTGCCAGGTTGTCGTTGTCTCATGCCATTGGGCGATCGCCGCGGCTAAGGGATTGTCTGTGAAGGGTGGTTCCTGCCGCACATTCCACACCACCTCTTGGGGAGCCGCTGGCAACAGCGGACGGCTGTAAGGACCACCCCCGACATCGGCACTGAACCCATAGGCAAAGCTCACCTCAACCCGCATGGGAAGTGGACGATGCAGCACCACCAACCGACCCAACTCCGGATCAACGGCCACTTCATAGCGCACCGTTGGCAAGTCTGCCGTATCTCCCTGGAGCAACTGCCAGTCCGGGGACTCCCACTGCTCCAAACTGGTGAACAGCAGTTGTTCCGGTAACAGGGCATCGGTTTGCCCATCCAGGAAAATTTGGAGCACTGGATTGGTCCCGAAGTAACCCTGCGGATCAGACGCAGGACCTATCACCCGCTGGTGCCGTCGCCGCCGAATCTCCTGGGCCAGGGTGACGCAACGGAGAACACCTGGTACGTGGATTTCCTGGGTGGGATCCGTGACCAGGGACTTCGTTTGCGGCTGATTGAACAGGGGCAGTCGATCAATTCCCAGGGGGCTGAAGCTGTAGCACCGTCCTCGCCATTTCCCAGAGGAGAGGTCAATCGGACGGGCTGTTACCCGCGTCAGGGGGTAACTTTGTAGCCGCCACATAAATAATCCGATACTACCGGGGTGATAGTTGCCGTGGGATTGCCGCGATCGCACCTCGGTGGTAAATGCTCCTGTTTCAAAGGGGCTGCTTAAGCTACTCAGTTGAGAAGAGCGCCGCAAATCCACTGTTCCGGGCGCAGTTTCGGCACCAGTCGTCAGGTCTGGAGTGCGGGCAAGCAACTGCAAATACTCCACTGCCCGACCATGCCAGCCACTCACATTCAGGGCAAGTTGTTCCAGAACCGTCGCCGTGCCTTTGCGCCGCCGATAGGCCAGGGTATTTGCCACAAAGGCTCGCCGCTCCTGACCTCGCCGCGCACTGCGGCTGTACAACCGCTGGGTATTGAGTAGGTCACCAATATAAGGCACGACCCAATCCTCACAGGTCTCAATGAACCAGTTATCGTACAGGTAATCCGTATCCGTTTCCAGAAGATCCAGTTCCTGCTCCAGCAGCGCCAACAACGCCCGCAGGGGTTCGCCCTGGACAGCGTCGTAACTCTGGTAGATACCGGGGAGCAGGTTGTAAAGGCGTTCGGGGAGGGGCATGGGGGAGGGAGAGAGGGG
>JBAUTA010000700.1:0-2393 GCA_049581985.1 Kovacikia sp. | reverse complement strand
ATGTAAGACCAACAATAGCCGTACCTTCGGGATTCCACGGGAGGAGTTTACTCCGATGGTTTTCCCAAAAAGCTGAGATGGTTTTCAGCGTTTGCTCGAAAGTTAGTCCATATTCTCCACTTCTGTCTATCCGTTGTGGCACCATGCTCCGTTCTAACGTAAGTGGACAGTCAAGGAGAATCAGATCATAAGGGTCACCTGACTGTAATGCCGCGTCTGCCATTTCATAGGCTTGCCGAATGCCAATCAATTGCAATCGCTTAGATTGATCCTCAAAATTGATATCATCCAGTTCACAAGTGCTATCTTGACCTACGGTTGATACCGCATTGTTATCAACCGCAAGATCTAATCGGGAGGCTGCCGCAACATATAAATATCCTCCTAGTGTCTTTTTCACTGAATATTGAGTTGAAATTCCTGCGACTCGCAAGTTCAAAGGATTAGGACGATCGACTGACTTTACTAATCCAGCATCTGCAAATAAGGGGGCGACTTGTTCAATATCCCTAATTTGACTCAATATTCGTCCTACAGTACCTGGAAGATGAATTTGAGATTGTATTGCTAATGATTGCGTGAGAGAACGTCCTTGATGCTTTGTGGCTCTGGTCATCGTATTAGTGCCTCCAATTCTTTGGCATAAGGTGCATAGGGGCTCTCAAGTAACGTTTGACGTCCAAAATTTGTTGGATGTGCTTCACTTACGAGTCCTTGAGTTTGTAACTCCTGCAAACACTGTGCTGCCTGAGTAGGATCAAGTGAGAAAATCGGAGAGTTTTGTAGGGCTTCTAATGCGTCTTTAGCGGAATCAAAGTGTGCTGTCAGTAAATGCAGCAATACGGTAAAGTGCTCTGGAGAAGGCAGGAAAGCAGGCTCAGAACTAGGCTGGCTTTCAACGCTGATGGCAGGGCCAAGTTCAGACAAATTACCCAGCCACTCTTGCAATGCTGGTACCCAATCTAAGACCACAAGAGACCAAAGTGGCAAGCAGGTTATAGCAAAAACACCAGAATGTGGATGCTTGCGGTAATAGACTGTACAGAGACTTTGGTCATCCCAGGTTCCACCAATGCTCTGAGCAATTTGAAGCTGCCCCTCCAATTCATACTGAACTTCCGGTGCTAATGCATCTAGGAAGGCATGTTCTTTTGACGAGACTAAAGTTTGTCGGCGTTGTGCCTTCCATTCCACAGGCAACTTACACTCCATAGATTTAAAGGGAGGCAGGAGTAACAGCACTCGCCCTGGTTCTTGCGACCAAGTTAACCATGCCCTTTGTGCTGCCTCTGTTGCTTCTTGGTAGTCTGAGCCAAACAGTAAGCAGATACCGTTTTTATCAGGCACCTCTTGTGATGGCTGAGCTTTGACTGTTGCCTTGAGAATCCGTCCTCTGCGATGGTTTGCTAGGGAACCACCTAGCCAAACCTGATATTGGAAACCTGTTGCAGTACTACTCATTTCATGAGCCTCCCAAACGATAGGTACGAACCAGCAAGCCGGAGCGAACCAATTGTTCTTCTTCTTGAGGCTCAAGACCTGGATCTCGTCCGTGTTCGATCGCTTCGACGATACGCTGCCATCGCCCGAAGTTAATGGAATTTGGAAGCAATTCATTTGCCTCCTGTACCCAATGGATTCGTCGTGCTTCAAGCAGAGAGATTGCAGCTTTGAGGCTACCCGCTTGTTCAAGTTCTAAACGACTCAGTGGGGGACGAGGTTGTTGCCCGTTAGCTTTGAGAAGTTGGTTAAAGCTAGTTTCAATCGATTGAATATCGGGCTTATTGAGCAGATCACTGATAAAGCCGCTGACTGCATTATCAAGCGTTAGTAACTGGGTCCGTAGTTGGTTCAGTTGTTGTCTAGGAACATTCAATAATGAGTCTGCTGCTTTCATGAGAGGTTGAAAGTTTCCTTGCTTAGCTGGGCGATCGTACAGGGGATCATCTCGAAGTGCCTCTGCTTCCTCTTCCTGTAATGTCGCGAGATGATCTTCAATGAAAGTGGGTTTACTTTTTAGTTGCTCAAAGCCATCTACTCCAGAGGGATAGGAAAAGTCTTTTGGCGCATCCTCTAACAGATGTTCCAGCTTTTCTAAGCGGGATTTTGCATCCTCTAGTTGTCCTTGAAGATTTTCAAAGGCTTGTCTGAATCGACGAAAACCACTCACAATTTGTCCATCAATTTCTTCAAATGGAGTTGCGGCAATGCTTGTTCCTTCAATGCTCAGCCCTACTTCTCGGCTTAACTGAGCTAATCGGTTCATTGCATCTGCAACCCGCAGACCCTTCAGACATTGCCCTAAAGCACTGGCATCGGTCATTTGCTGCTGTGCAGTGCTGCCTAGAGGTGTACCGGCTCGAATGGCTCCTTCTAAAATGTGGCGGATCTTT
>JBAUTA010000699.1:0-3463 GCA_049581985.1 Kovacikia sp. | reverse complement strand
CCCATTGCCAGATCAATTTCGTCGGTGTCCAATTGCTGGATGGCAAGGTGACGATCGCTGCTTAACTCGATTCCCCATCCTGCAAAAGCAGATACGATTCCAGTAGCAGTCGCAGAATCAGAGGTTGTGATTTTGGCAACTCCCTGGGAGGCAGCTCAAGAGGCCATTTCGATGACGGGGGATCTGGGCGGCAAGGTGCTGATCGACACCATGAATCCGATTGGACTCAACCCAGAGGGGCTTTCTAGAGGACTGGTAATTGGGCATACCACGTCTGCGGCGGAAGAGGTGGCAAAGTGGGCAACCGGAGCACGGATTGTAAAAGCCTTCAACAATCGGATGTCCCAGGAATAGCTGTTCTAGAGCATCGAGTAGATCATGCCCCTGCTTTTTGGGCATGGAAAGATAGCCCCGAATCCAACCAAAGATTTGTGCTCCCCCCTCTGAACGGAAACCTCCGGAGATCTTTTGCTTGAGTTTCATCATGCGAATATCGCGCTCGGCTTGATTGTTATCAAACGGCACTTGGAAGTCATGGATGAATCTCAAAACTTCAGCTTGATGAGTCTCTAAACGCTCTAACAAATTTCTAGCAGGGGTTTGTTTCGGACGACCCCACGAATTGGCAAGAGGAGGATTGGCAGGATTAAGCGTCATACCTATTTCAATCAAGGCTTGGTATTGGGCTTCAAGTTGGGTTATCTCTTCGGCGCTTAACTAAGTCTGCCCTTGAGCTTGGGCTTGTTCAACCGCTGCTTTCATCGTCACCAACAACGTCATCATCTGCTGCTCTGCCCACCCTTGCTGATAATGTTCGACCAGGAAGCGCAACTCTCGCAGATGATGAGCATTACACAGCGCATGAGAACAGTCAGTCATACGAGGCGTAACTGCGCCAACCATCATGCACACTGGTGCCCTCGAATTGGGGCAAAATATCCATCGTATCGATGGCTTCACTCCCACCTTTGGAGTGAAAATCCCCGTCTTATCGTTGCCGGTTTGCTGGGGGCGCAGAAGGGCAAGGCGATCGCCAAGCAGAGATAAAGACTAATAGCAATTCACCTTGAGTGGCAACTCGTTGATGCCCAATTCATTGTCACTCGTCCAGAGGGCTCCGGACTCCTCGCCCACCCCGGTTCAATACATGGGTGTAAATCATTGTTGTCTTAACGTCTTTATGCCCAAGCAGTTCCTGAATTGTGCGGATGTCATACCCGCGCTCTAACAAATGCGTGGCAAAGCTGTGCCGGAAGGTGTGACAGCCAATCCGCTTGGTGAGCCTCACAGCCCTTGCGGCTTGTTTAACTGCTTTTTGTACCCCACTTTCATGTAAATGATGCCGACACATTAGCCCACTGCGTGGATCTTTGGTCATTGAACCGGATGGAAACACGTATTGCCAGATCCATTCCCGATTGGCATTTGGATATTTACGCTCCAGCGCAAAGGGCAAATTTACGGCTCCAAAGCCCCGGCTCAAGTCCCGTTGGTGTTGTCGTTGGACACCCACTAGATGATCTCGTAATTCTGCTGCGACGCTCACCGGTAAAATCGTCACACGGCTCTTGCTGCCTTTGCCGTCTCTGACCACAATTTGCTGTTGACCAAAGTCAACATCCTTTACTCGTAAGCGCAACCCTTCGATCAAGCGAAGACCACTCCCGTATAGCAGCTTCACCACCAATTGATAGATCCCGTCACACTGCTGAATCACGGCGATCGCCTCCTGTTTGGTTAACACAGTCGGCACATACTGAGGTCGTTTCGCTCGAGCGGCATCAATGCCTGCGATGTCTAGATGAAGCACTTCCCGATAAAGAAACAGCAAGGCACTGAGGGCCTGATTTTGGGTCGAAGCAGCAACCTGTCCCTCGACAGCTAGATGGGTGAGAAAGGCTTCGATTTCAGCTTTGCCCATCTCGTTTGGATGGCGCTTACTATGAAACAGGATGTAGCGACGAATCCATTGCACGTAAGTTTCTTCAGTGCGGTAGGCGTAGTGCTTGAGACGAATCGCATCCCGCACCTGATCCAGCAATTTTTTAGGAGGTGGCTGCATAGAAATAGGTAGATGTGCTGTGTGTTCAATAGTACATCTGCTCATCTCCATAAGGAATCTGAAATTATGCGGAAAGATTCTCGCGAATCCGCTTAAACGGCATATTATTCGGAAATAATCGGCACAAGTAGCAATTTGGGATCTTAGGCGGAATCATTCTGCCTATCCAGCCATTATGGGATCTTAGGCGGAAAAATTCCGTCTATTTATTGTTATGCCGCTAGATCAATAGATAGGGCAGTTGAAGGTTATTTGTGAAGTTCAAAACTCAGCGATCGTGAGGTTCCCTTTGTGAGGTAGTGCTGTGAATCTTGAATTTAAACAACTGAGTGAAGTTGAAAGATTGCACTTTATCGCTCTGCATACGAATCCCTTAGTGTACCGCCACATGCCGCTGAGCAGCGGGAATTTTAGCGATGCTGAATGTGCAGCATGGATTGCCGACAAAGAGAGACTTTGGAAAGACTACGGATATGGGCCTTGGGCATTCATCGTCGATGGCGAGTTCGCGGGTTGGGGTGGTTTACAACCTGAAAATGGAGAAGTGGATGTCGCGTTGGTGTTGCATCCCGACTACTGGGGAACTGGTAAGGCAATTTACGATGAGATCATCAGGCGAGCCTTTGAAGAAATGGGTCTTGAATCCGTGACCGTGTTGCTTCCACCCACAAGGACACGGGTAAAAGCAATATTTCGATTGGGTTTCAAGCTGGATGGCGAATTGGAGATCGCAGGTGAACGTTTTATTCGGTATAGATTACATCGATCAGCCCAATAATCTAACAGGAAATGTGTGCGTAGCGAACAAGAAATACTTGAACTCATCCTCAACACTGCAAAGAACGATGACCGCATCCACGCTGTGATCATGAATGGCTCACGCGTCAACCCCAACGCGCCGCAGGATCTCTTCCAGGATTTTGACATCCTCTATCTCGTGACCGAGGTCGAACCTTTCACAAATGACCCCAAGTGGATAGACCGTTTCGGTGAGCTGATGATTCTACAAATGCCCGAGACAATGCAAGACCCACCGCCAGAGAATGACGGCAGTTTTACTTATCTCATGCAGTTTACAGATGGGAACCGGATAGACCTCAGTCTGTTTCCGATCGCCCAATTCAATCCTCTTAAAAACGATAGTCTCAGCGTATTACTCCTGGATAAGGATGGACTCTTTCAACCGTTTCCTCCCTCAAGCGACAGCGACTATCTGCCAAGTCCGCCAACCGCTCAAGCTTTTACTGATTGCTGCAACGAATTCTGGTGGCTGTGCCCCAGCACCGCTAAAGGATTATGGAGAGAAGAAATCTTGTATGCCAAGCATGTATTGGGTTTTGTCCGGGAGCAACTGATGAAAATGCTCACTTGGTATGTTGGGATGAAGACCCAGTTTTCACG
>JBAUTA010000698.1:0-5059 GCA_049581985.1 Kovacikia sp. | reverse complement strand
GAACTGCGGGAGGGGCCTAAAATAGCGCGATTGATAATATCCAGCATGCTCCCCGCCTGACCATTGCCCCGACTGGAAAAGGGATCGGACTGGGTTTGGTCTTGAAAGATATCCGCTGGTTTGGAACCGGGCGTTTGAGCCAGCGTTTTTGGGGCCAAACCAGCTACAAATCCCGTTGTGACTAGAAGACTGAGGAATACAAAGGTTTGGTTCCGAATGAACGATAGGGTAGGGCTGTTGGTCATGTTCCTAAATACCTCTAACCTTTTACTGGCTAATTTTACTGGCTACTAGACTAATTTTAGCATTGCCCCCTTCAGCACCATTGATTTGAAACCTATGAAGTAGGTCGGCCTCATGAATGGCAAGAAGGGGTTTGAGGACGAAGCCCCCAGAAAGGGTTCCCCCCATCCCCCTGGCATCTTTAGTTTAATGACGCCCAGCCACTTATCTCCTGAAAAAGACTTTGATTTTAATCGGGCAGACCTTAATCAGGCAAGGGACCGCCGCAGTTTTGGTTGAATGGCCAGCAACCCAACCAGGGCGAAGGCAAACAGAATCAACAGGGCAGTTCCCAAGGTCACCTCACCCCAGGGGGCCTGCATTACAACGCTTCCAAAAGCCCAATCGTTGTGCAGATAAATGTAACGGATCGGCTCGATCGCGTAGCTCAAGGGGTTCAAAGTTGCCACAACCTGTAACCACTGAGGCATGAAAGACAGCGGTACCAGAGCCGTGCTGGCAAACAGGAGCGGCAGATTGGTGACGAAGATAACCGCAATGAGTTCAATATGTCCGGGCAAGGAAAAGGTTAGCCCCAGGCTGAGGGCTGTGACTCCAACGACCAATAGCAGCACAATCAGAGCAACGATCGCCAACCCCAGGGGATTGGGTAGACCCGAACCCAGGAAAGCACTCACAGCCACGATCGCTGCTGTTTGCAGCAAACTCATGACCGTAATAAAAATAGCAGACGCCGCCACGATGGAATAGCGTGAGGCCAGCGGTGCAACCAGCAGGCGATTTAGAAATCCAAATTCCCGGTCAAACATCACAGGTAAACCAGCATTCAGGGCACCCCCAAAGGCTGTAAATACAATCACGCCCGCTCCCAAAAATTGGCCATAGCGAACCTGCTCACCAAATAGCCCCTGGGGCGCATTCTGGAACAGGGCCCCAAACAGGACTAACCACATGAGGGGTTGGATAATCCCTGCAATCAGGGTTGAGGGGCGGCGCTGGAGCTGAATAAACAAACGTCGGGTGAGGGCGATCGTTTCCTGCAAAAAGTCCTGGAGTTGCGAAGACATCGGCGCTTGAAACGCATTCGTCTGATGGTTAAGACTGGTTTTGGAAGAGGTCAATGTGCTGCTCATAAGCTGGAATGAATAAAGTAGTGCTGAACGGTTTGCGTTTGCAGAAGTTAAACCTGATGGAAAAGTAGGTGGAGAAACAAACGGATTAATTTCTAATAATTTGGAGGGGTGATTTAACGATTTGTCATGCGCAGGCAGTCAGGGGACTGTCTTGTAAAGCTTGGTGCTGCTGCCTGAAGGATCTAACGCATGTTTTTCTTGCGCTCGGCTTTCTCATCACGGCTACCCGCAGCCGCTATTTCGGCATCGAGCAAGGTGCGTCCGGTGGCTGCCAGGTAAACATCGTCCAGGCTGGGGCGGGATTGGGCAATACCGAAGGTAGGCAGTCCGGCATCCTGGAGGACTTTTTGAACCGTTATCAGGGCGTCGCTTTGGGGGGCGACGACCAGATTCAGGGAGTTTCCTTGGGCACTATTAATAATCACGTCCTGAACAGAGTCAATTTGCTGGAGGAGAATTTTAGCTTTTTCAGCCTCTTCCAGGGGCGCAAATTCGCGGATACGGAGGGTGATGCGATCGCCCCCCACCTTATCTTTCAACTCAGAAGGTTTGCCAGCTGCAATGACAATCCCTTGGTCGATAATGGCAACCCGGTCTGCCAGGGCATCCACTTCTTCCAGGTAATGGCTAGTGAGTAAAACAGTGGTGCCCTGCTCCCGTAACTTCCGGAGAAAATCCCAGACTGCCATTCGGCTTTCAATATCCAGGCCAACGGTTGGTTCATCGAGAACCAGCACATCGGGTTGGTGCAGGAGCCCGGCTGCCAGATCCAGCCGTTTTTTTAAACCACCGGAATAGGTGCCTGTTTTCTGGTCTGCGTATGCCTGTAACCCCAGAAGGTTCAAAACAGCATCAATGCGATCGCGGATCACCTGGCGCGGAAGATGATAGAGCGCTGCCTGCAGTTGGAGCAGTTCCCGCCCGGTCAAAACTTTGTCGAGGGCAACTTCCTGGGCAATATAACCCAGATGCTGGCGCGCTACTCTGGGGTTTTCAATGACTGAGATTCCAGAGACTTCAACGATCCCCGCATCCGGTTCAGTCAGGGTGCAGAGGCAGCGTAGAGTCGTTGTTTTACCTGCACCATTGGGTCCGAGTAAGCCAAAAATCTCCCCCGGCTCAATCCGAAAGGAAACCTCTTTGACTGCTTCAACCGCACCGTAGCACTTTTGCAGCTTTTCGATTAAAACCGCAGGAGCCATAGATACTCCTTACCTGATTAATACAATTCTCAATCTTCATTGTAACGGGGCAATCGCGGTTGACGTTGTACGACAGCCCGTCAAAGTTGATTTAGATCACAAAGTTGATTGAGCGCAATGTTGAAGCAATGTTGTTTGATACCAATTTAAAGAGCAAAAACGCTTACTCTTTATAGCTCCAGGGGAGGGGGGTGAGGAGATGGAATTCAAGGGGGAATCGGGGTTTTATCCCCGAAAGCCCTTTGGCAGAGGGGTTGGGTGAGGACTCTAGTAGACCAAAACGAAAGTTTTGGAGGCTATCCATTACGCCAATTTCCTCCAAACTTCCCTCACCCCTTATGTTCTCCTCGCCCATTCTGGAAAAGGGGAAAGGATTTTAGGCTCCCCTTCTCCCAGAACGGGAGAAGGGGTTGGGGATGGGGTAAGCCAAGCTGGGCAAGGGTTTTACCGTCTTTTGTGTAAAGGATAGCCCCTGGCGCAAAATTGATGATTTGCACCAGGGGCCCTTTGCCAGTCAACCAGCTACCCTTCAGGCTTCCTACATCGTCCAGCTTTGCCAATTTTCTGCGATCAGAGTGGTGAACTGGTGGGTCATCGGCAAACTGTCAAGCGCCATTCCAGCGCAGAGCAGCATCAGGTACAGAATCGAGTACTTGAACACCGATCGTGCCACTTGCAGGTCAGAGGGAGCTTTCATCAACTGCCACGCCTTTTGGACAAAGACCCCCCCAAGAAGCAGTGCAATACCTGCGTAAATGCTTCCCATCACATGCAGGGGATAAACTAACAGCAACGTTGCCGGAATTAAGGCCAGGGTGTAGAAAAAGATCTGACGAGCAGTTGGCTCATTTCCTTCTACGACAGGCAGCATGGGCACGCCGACCTTCGCATAATCCTCCCGGATCAGGACTGCCAGCGCCCAAAAATGGGGGGGAGTCCACAGAAAGATGATGGCAAACAGAACCCATGCCGCCCAGCTCAGATCTCCTGTAACGGCTGCCCATCCCACCAGGGGAGGAATTGCCCCGGCAGCTCCACCAATCACAATATTCTGCGTGCTATGGCGTTTCAACCAGTGGGTGTAAACCAGAACATAAACGCCAATGCCGGACATGGCGAGGCAGGCGCTCAGCAGGTTGGCGAAGACTGTCAGCAGGGTAAAGGAAGTAAGCGTGAGCATGATCGCAAACAGCAAAGCATCCCTTGGCTGCACCCGTCCCGATGGCAGGGGACGGTGGCGAGTCCGCTCCATAATGTAGTCAATGTCGCGATCGTAGAGGCAGTTAATGGTATTGGCGGCCCCCGCTGCACAGGCTCCACTGAAAAGTGTTACCAGTAGCAACAGCGGATTGACCTGACCATTTGCCGCAATCCACATTCCGCCAGCCGTCGTAATCAGCAGGAGCAGAATAATCCGAGGTTTGGTGAGTTGAAAGTAACTTTGCACCACCTGAAGGAAGTTTTCGTGATGGCGGGAAATACCGATTAAGGTTGTTTCTTGCATTCGCTCTTTTCCTAGACAGAGAGGGTAGTGAAATGAAGTGAGGAGAAAGGGGAGAAAGATCAAAACTTGGCTTCTAGCTTCACTCCGCTGGCACCATCTCGCAGCGCCAGCACTGTAAAAGCAACCAGAGTCCCTAAAAGGGTTGCCCCGATCGCCTGATGGGCAACGGTCAATGGTTCCACCTGTAGCCGCAGTTTGAACGTAGCAAATCCCAGCAAGATTTGGAGGAAAACTAATCCAACCGCTGTATTTGCTAGCCAGCGTAGGATTGGGTGAAGGGCAGGCGTCCGCCATGCCAGAACAACCAACACCAAAACTCCCAGAGTCGCTGGGATCACACCTGCAATGTGGCTATTCATCACCAGGCACAGGTTAGACGTACTCAGGCATTGATGGAGTGCCCACTGCGTAGAGACGAGAGCGCCGAGGATACTTTGTAGATAAACCAGACTGGCAGCAACCAGGCCGACCCAGGGAAGGTTGCCAATGCTGCCCGTGCCGCGATAGGGAAGCAGGGCCACCCCTATTGTTAATAGCGTTACAAAGAACAGTAACCCGGTGGCCAGGTGAGCGGTAACAATATCGAACCGCAGCATTTCTGTTACGGTTAAGCCACCCAGGACGCCCTGAAATATCACAAGTCCTAGCGCAAAAGCAGATGCTCCAGGGAGCCAGCCAGGGACAGCGCGACGATACCACCAGGAGAGGGAAACGAGGGCGATCGCAAACAGCCCCATCGAAGAGGCAATCAAACGATGAAACCACTCCAGGAAGACCTGAAGATTCATTTGCTGCCGTGGAATCAGCTCTCCATAACAAAGGGGCCAATCTGGACAGGCAAGCCCAGCATTCATCACGCGGGTAGCACTGCCAAGCGCCATCAGAAATAGAGTTGCTGCTGCCATCCCAAACACAAGGCGACCAATCCATTCCTGAGGACGGGATGGTTCAGCGGTGGATTGACGAAGAGTAGTATC
>JBAUTA010000697.1:0-5236 GCA_049581985.1 Kovacikia sp. | reverse complement strand
CGCAGGAATCATCAATGCTCCCTGATTACCACAAAATAGCAATATCAATCCTGCCATTATTACTGCAGCAAAGGGTTGAGGGGCATTCATGGTACTGTAAACGCGAATACCCAATGGCTCAGGGTTCCCAAACGTGAAAATGCCATTAGCTTGGACATTGGTCAGCCAGTATTTGTCCCATTCTGGTGCAATCAAAAACTGAACTACGCCATATACGCCCATCACCAAAGTTCCCCAAAAAAAGGTTCGTTGAGTGTTTTGGCTATACTCCGGATAGCTGCGCCAATTAACGTAAAGATGAAACCCAAACAAGATTGGCGTAATCCATCCTAAAAAGTTCAAGATTGCACTCGTTGGGGCATTTTTAATCATGCCAATTAAGAAACTATAGATCACTGCCATTGCGCAGAGTTTGAATGCCAACCCTACTTTGGAAGACTCCTTAGGCAAATACTTAAGGAATGTCAAAAATGTGAGCGATGTCACCAGCAATGGTGCTGTAAGAACGATGCTAGGTTCGCTATAACCCGCTTGCAGATCGATCATGCGCCGCACCCAGGGTGTGAGAAACCAGATCCACCAGGTAAAACTGTTGTAGAACAAGGGATAGCGCAAGTACAAAAAAGTACCCGTTGCAAATGCTCCCGCCGGAAATAGCAGATTTAGTACCCTGCCTAAGTGAACGCCAAGACATAGCGAAGTCACCAAAATAAGGCTCAGAATAGCTAACCATGCCAGAGGGGGTTGAAGCTTGATCGTGGGAAGTTTTAGCAAAAAGCGATTAGTCACACCATGCACCATAAATTCCCAAGCTAGGGTTTAGAGCAAACCTGGGCAATCAGTTGCTGGAATTTAGAGCGTCCTGCCGTGCTAGAAAAGTTGCTTTTAGCAAATTGTTTACCGTTTTCTCCAAGCTGTTGACAATGAAACGGATCAGACCAAAGATGATGGATCTTCTGAGCTAAGTCATTGGGCGAAGCTGGTGCACAGGTGATGCTGTTGTAGCCAGAACGAATGTAGTCCTGAATTCCGATCGCTTCTGTAGCAATGAATGCTTTGCCAAGTAGCATTGCCGCTACGAGCGTAACATGACCACATCGTTCTTCTGAGTTAATGAGTGGTAACACCATAAACCGTGAAAAGTTCAGAATGTTCATTGCCTGGGGCATTTCAATATTCAGCGAAATATCAACATTAGGCGGAAGTTCCAGATTCTCAAAATTATTGGGGCGAGCAACCACTACCAGCTTAATATTGGGCAATTGTTTCATTGCTGCTAGCAAGCTTGCGTAATCCCGCGCATTTGTACCAAGAGCGCAGATATAGTCTCCTGTCTTTAACGGCTCTAATGGCTCAAATTTTGGCTCCCTCATCCACCAAAGCTGCACATCTATCCGGTTAGTGGGAATGTTGAAATGCTTGCTATACAATTCTTTCTCTAGATTTGAGTGAACCACAAAGTGATGAACCAACTTGTAAACCCATGCTTGCACCTGACGCTTTTTGCCTTGGGGTAAGTCATAAAAATTAAATGCATAGGCAATATGCTTTACTGAAGCCCCAGATAGGAGGAGGAACAAGCTAAACCAGAATGACTGCCTGGGGTTGTAAGTCACTATCACGTTTGCTTGAGTCCGTTTCACCAGCCAAATAAATTTTAAGCCGAGCCAGAAAATGTATAGCATTCCTGGCCCATCCGGAAGAAAATGGTACTCGAACTGAATAGGATCTAGATCTTCACTAACGGTCTCTTTCCATTCTTCATCGAGGGGAAAGCCATAGCAAACAATACAGTGCTTAGGGACGATCGCCTTAGCTAGGGTACTTGTACTCATGCCTTTTGCAAAACCTTAGGTGCTCCAAATGTTCTCTCGATAGATTGCGTAAAGCTTTACTGAACTCCACCTGCCTCGTATTGCATCTGGTGATAGCTCCAAAGCTTTCCTTTCTGGGCCAGCAATTCCTGGTAGGTGCCTTGTTCTACAATGTGTCCCCGATCAAGAACCACAACTTGATCGGCGCGAGCAATGGTCGATAAGCGATGGGCTATCGCAATCACGGTTCTTCCCACTGAAAGTCGTTCCAAAGACTCTTGAATTAACCTTTCTGACACTGAATCCAAGGCGCTAGTCGCTTCATCTAAAATCAAAATTTCGGGATTTCTGAGCAACGCACGGGCGATCGCAAGCCGTTGGCGCTGTCCACCAGAGAGACGTGTACCACGATCACCCAGCATCGTATCAAACCCTTCGGGTAGTTCTTGAATAAACTCCAAAGCATTTGCCAACCGTGCTACTTCAATGATTGGCTCGTCATTAACTAGATCCAAGCCGTAGGCGATGTTGTTTCGCACAGAGGTATTGAAGATAAACGTATCCTGACTCACCACTGCGATCCGACTGCGGACTGTCCGAATATCAAACTTCCGCAAGTCAGTTCCATCCAGCAAAATATATCCATGCGTTGGATCGTAAAACCGGGGAATTAAATCTGCTAACGTAGTTTTTCCCGCGCCAGAAGCTCCGACTAGCGCCACAGTCTGACCTTTTTTGATCGTTAGCGTGATGTTATATAACACCAGAGCAGTTGGGTCATAGCCAAAATCAACGGAGATGAACTCCAGCGATCGCTGTAACCCAGGAAACTGAATAGTCCCATTCTGCAAATAGGGCTTGTCATCTGTTTTTAGCAGCTGCTCAATATTTTGGATTGAACCTTGATAACTAACAATCTTAGCAACGTTGCCATTAATTTCATGAATCGCAGGCACTAGGCGAAATAGCAGAAACAAAAAGGTGAGCAACGAAGCGGTTTGTAAGGTTCCATTCGGAACGAAAACCACCATTCCAAGGATGATCATGCCAACCAAAATAGTAGTTGCCAATCCTTCCGCCAAGGGACGGATTATGCCCCAATGAAGAGATGCTTGAGTTGAAGTTCGGACAACTTCCGAACTAGCCTGGTAAAACTGCTTTCGCTCAAAATCTTCGGTAGAGAAAGCTTGAACGGTGCGGATACTGTTAATGAACTCAATCGCGATTGAGGTAAATCGACCATTTGCCCTAGAGATTGGAAAACTTGCCTCCCGTACCCACCGATTTAAATTAGATAGCCCAACTGCGACCAAGCTAAACAATAATGCTGCAATTAACGAAAGCTGCCAGGAGATTTGCATTGCCACAAGCACATAAATGAGCAATACTGAGCCTTTGACAAACACATAACTCGCCATTTGCAAAACTTGCTGTAGCTGGCTAATTTCCGTTGTCAGCGTGTTGACAATCTCACCCGAATTCGACTTGCCAAAGAAGCTTAGACTTACTCCCTGAAGCTGCTCAAAAATTCGCTTCCGTAAGCGATCAACTAAACTAACCTGAGCGATTTCTAAATATACGGAGGTGAAATAGTTAAAGATGGCTCTAATCCAGGTAGAAGCCAGAATCAACGCAGAGGCGCGATACAACCGGTTCAACCCTGGTTCGTTAATCCCCAAAATCCAGATATCGAACCAACGAATTCCGATGTGAAAGGGCTTTGCGTCTGGACTAACCAAATTCTGGAGAAAAGCTAGCAAAAAACCAATACCGAACCCCTCAAACAACGCAGCTAATAGCGGAAATAAAATCGCAAGAAAAGCAACCTTTGGGAAATACTTAACTTCTCGCAAAATAAGTTGATTATCTCGCCAAAAGGTTGTAGCTTTCAGGAACACTTTTAGCGGAGCTGGAATTCGGGCATTCATAAAGGTAGGATTCAATTAAACTAATCACCAACTTTGAGGACTTCAAACTTTCACGCGTGCCTTTGTTATCCTTAGTCTTCGCTGAGTTCATTGCTAAACCCGCTAAATTTCAGGATGCCACCACTAAATTCACCACAGCTTGATATCAATTCATTGCACTAATAAATTTCAAAGCTCAAAAAATGTGAAGTGTGGGAGAAAGACAGGTAAATGTCAATCGAACTCAATGATCAAAACAATATTTCTCGTATCGGTCTAATAATGGCTAGCCGCAGCCTTACCTGATACGCCACCGTTACAATGTCTACACTGGCTTGATAAAAACGGCGACGCTCATACTCCTGGGTCGCATAGGCTTGCACTGTGCGGATGCCATTGACCAATTCCACCGCTCTTGCCGTAAACAGCCCATTGGCAACCGACACCGGAAAGCTTGCTTCTCTGACGCGACGATTGAGGTGAGACAAGCCCACAATCATGAGGCTAAACAGCAAGAAGGATGCTAAGGACAGTTGCCACGAGATCCGCAGCAGCACCCCCGTATACACCACCAGCACTAGCCCTTTAGAAACAAAAAACCCTGCCGTATCGATCGCCGATTGTAAGTTGCCAATCTCAGTGGTGATAGTGTTGATGATTTCGCCCGATTGCGATTGACCGAAAAATTTTAAATTCAGCGCCTGTAGCTGCTCAAAAATTTGCTTGCGGAGACGGTCTACCAGCGACAGCTTCAGCAACTCGGTATAAACTGCCGAGAGGTAGTTAAAGCTCGCCCGAATCCAGGTAGACAGCAGAATCAGCCCGGAGATCCGGCAGAGCTGGCTCAGGCTCGACGTATTCACGCCCAAAATCCAGACATCAAACCAGCCAATCCCCGTTTGAAACGCACCATTGCCAGGGCTGACTAACGTCTGCAAAAAGCCAAATAAGAAGCCAATGCCAAAACCTTCAAACAGGGCAGCCAGCAGCGGGAACAGAGCCGCCAGCAAAGCAATGTGGGGAAAATGCCGCAGCTCCCGAAGAATCAACCGGTTATCGTTCCAGAAGCCAGTGGTCTTAATGAAACGCTGTAAAAACGGAGGAGGTTTTAGTCGCATGGAAAATTCAGGCTCGAATCGGTGCTGAGAAATCAGGGAAAACAAGACTGCACAAACCGGTCATGCCGCAGATAGATGGGCATAAACCGGGTGTCATTCGACCTCCTTGCACGCGGAGGTACGGGTGGAGGGACCGAGATCTAAAGACCATCAAAGCCCGCTCCTGAAAGCTGTGGGACTGGCGCAAACCTCCAAGGTTTGAATCAAGCATGAAGCCTCTAGTCCACTGGGTCGCTCAAACCTCCAAAGTTTTAGTCAAGCATCAAGCCCTGGCCAATGGGATAGCTTAAACCTCGGAGGTTTAGTCAAGGGTGTCAGTCCTGAGCTTGTTAAACATGGATTTGTTAAGAGAATTAGGTTCTCAGTTACGATACTTGACCCAATTGCTCCCTCCTAC
>JBAUTA010000696.1:0-4182 GCA_049581985.1 Kovacikia sp. | reverse complement strand
AAACAACAGGTTGTGAAAGGCTTTCAGTATTTTGGTTCGATTTTATTTTTCCTAGAGCGACTTATGAGGGCTATCCCTCTTGAATCATTTAAGCAGAGTTAAATAAGATGCGACGTAGGAGTACATCATGAATGACCGGGCAGTAAAACTGCTGCATGCGCTCCATCAATTGAGCGAATCCTTGCTCCAGAGTGGGAATGAAAAACACAGTTAACCACTGTTTGAGGTGGTTAAAGGCAATCCACGGTTCAATCACCAAGCGCAAATTATTGAGCAGATTTTTCCAACCCCGTTGGTTGTCCCACCAGGGATGCTGTGTAAAGACTTGCTCAGATAAAGGACACTCTCGATGGAAGGCATCGGCAAACAAACTGACCATGGTGAACGCACTGATGACGATCTCCCACCAGCGTTCAATCTGCTTGTAGTTCGTCACGCGAAAATCAGCCCAACCTAAGACATCCTTGCTTTGCTTGAGCCCATATTCCACCCAGGTTCGCTCACCGTAGGCATCCCCAATTTCATCGAGTTTGATTGCAGGCGCATTACTCATCACAAATACGGTTGAATTGTCCGGTAACGTTTCTGGGTCGGTGGTCAACTCCCAGTAACGCACACTGCGACGAGTGCCATAGATAATCTCGCGCCGATAGCGGACTTCAGTTTCACCATTGCTGAAGGTGCGGGTAAACTTCTCCCAAGGTTCTGCCGTTACCTCCTGGTCTTGCGGCAACCAAACCCCGTGATTCGAGCGAATCGCAACAATGTAAGGTAACTTGAGCGAAACCAGTGTTGAAATAAAGTTACAATCGCTCTCACCATACAAACTATCGGCTAATACCAGCTCAAACTGGAATCCCATGGCAATCAACTGACGGATCATCGTGGCAGCAATTTGCGGTTTCGTCTGGTAGACCTCTCCAGGCTTGAGCCGTTCTCTCGGCTTGTACACCTCAAAGCACAACGGTAAAATCATGCCCTTAAATAACCCGTAAGCGGTGACTGCCACAATCCCATTCTCTCGTTTGCCGACATTGCCGATGTATTGTCGCTTCACATAATCCGTACTGTCTCCTTTTTTGCAATCTCCGGTCTCATCAATTAACAGGATCATCGTTTGTTTCTGAGTCAATTCCAAGATCAGATTTAAGCGACGCTGCCGCAGCCGACTCACTGACCAGGGAGACTCCGTTAACAAGTTGTGCAAGCCTTGTTCATTGTCTAATCCAACTGCTTTGGCAATGGCTGGCAAAGTCTTGCGTTTGAGATCTGAAATCATCCCGATATGCAGATATTTGAACGCTTCAAAGCTCCGCACCTCGGGAAATAAGTCGGCATACAGTTCACAATACTCATCGACGAATCGGAGCATTGGACGAGCTTCACGTGGCGTAACCATATCCTTAAGATGGCATCAGAAACATTCCTCTATTCTAATTTATTCCTCGCGAGAAGGATGGAAGAGGGGTATACTCCCTCTGACTGCTTTGAAACCTTCCCCTTTCCCCCTACCTGGGAAACCAACTCCACCCTCGAAGCCGCAGGCAAAACCTACTACGAGTTCCGCGCCGATCTCATGGTGCGCCACAATGAAGGACTCACCACCACCTACAACCGCTTCCACGACCCCGACGAAACCAACCCCGACATCTCAAACTCCGCGAACTCCATGCCGAGATGGATCGTGCTGTCCTCAATGCCTACGGTTGGCAAGACATCCCCACTACCTGCGAATTTCTGTTCGACTACGAAGACGAAGATTCTCCCCTCTCCCTTGATGGGAGAGGGGTTGGGGGTGAGGGTGCCGGGAGAAGAGGACGCAAAAAGCCCTGGCGCTACCGCTGGCCCGAAGAAATCCACGATGAAGTCCTCGCCCGCCTGCTGAAACTCAACCAGGAACGGGCTGAAGAAGAGAAATTAGGTCGTCCCCCCCGACGTAAAGTTGCCGCAAACACTAAAACAGCCGATCAAACAACAACAGCGACCCATACCCCAAAGCAGCTCGACCTCATCCCACCCGACACTGAACAACTCGACCTGCTTTAAACTAAAACCATGCCCGCCAAAGACCTCTACCACGACACCGTTACAACCGCCCTGATCAAAGACGGCTGGACGATTACTGACGATCCCCTCAAAATTGAGGTGGGTGGACGTTCTGTTTATATTGATTTGGGATCCAGGAAATTACTAGGAGCCGAAAAGCAGGGACGTAAAATCGCAGTAGAAATTAAAAGCTTCCTCACCCCATCTCCCATCAACGAGTTAGAAAAAGCACTCGGACAATATGAACTATATTCTCTCATCTTGGAGGACGAAGACCCTGAACGTACACTATATCTAGCACTCAGCGACATCATCTTTAATGGCTTCTCTCAGAGGAGCTAGGACAAAGAGTGCTTCGTAAAAAGCATCTAAGAGTGATCGTTGTTGATTCAGACACACAGGAGATTCTGCAATGGATACCATAACGTTCTATCAAGACACGATTGAAAAAATTCTCAAAGAATATGCTGCAATTCCTTACAGTTATGGCGAAATCAAGCAGTACGTGATCATCGATGCCGATCGAACTCATTTTTTACTCTTTAACGAAGGCTGGGATCGCAAAAAACGAGTGCATGGTGCTGTCATCCATGCCGAAATCCGCGACGGCAAAATCTGGATTCACTATGACGGCACCGAAGACGGCATCACCGATGAACTCGTCGCCGCCGGAGTCCCCAAAGACCACATTGTATTAGCCTTCCACCCTCCTCACGTCCGCCCCCATACCGGATACGCAGTGGCGTAAGCCTCTCTAAAGAACTGCCTGCCCCCTACCCAGAGCCAGTCCCATGACCACCACCACCCAAAAGCTCAGTTTCGAGGAATACCTTGCCTACAGCGACGGCACTGACACCCGCTACGAACTCGTCGATGGAGAACTCGTCCCCATGAGCTTAGGCACCGGGAAGCACGGTAGCATTATCGAATTCTTGTATGACCAGTTCCGCGACCAAATCAAGCGTCGAGAGCTCCCCTGGACTGCCAAACAAATGACGGTAGGTGTGCGATCGCCACGCGGCAGACGCTGGGACACCTCCCGCATTCCCGATATCACCGTTTTGCTGCTATCCCAGTGGGAAGCAATGGCAAACCGAGAGGCCGTAATCGATCTTAATGAGCCGCCACCGATTTTGGTCGTCGAAGTCGTTAGCCCCTCCACTAAAACCGAAGACTACCGCTCCAAACGCGCCGAATATGGGCTACTAGAAATCCTTGAATATTGGATCGTAAACCCGCTAGAAGCGAAAGTTACCCTCTGCATCCTCGATCATGAGTTCTATGACTCGATCGACTATCAGGCAGATCAGCCTATTCAATCACCCGTCTTTCCAGACCTGAAGCTCACGGCCGCTCAAGTTTTGGCAAGCAAACGATGACCGGCACTCCCGCTCATCTTCTCTGGCCTCATCTTCAGCGTTGTTGAGACGATATCCTACCGCACTCGCCTGTCCCATACTAAGGTTGCTCCTGTGCCCACAACTGCCGCCGACATTCGCTCCACTCTGGTCGATGCTCTGCAAATCGACCTGGTTGGCCCTAAACCTGATGACACAGAACATGCAGAGGAAGTGCTAACCCAAGCACCCTCCAAATGGTATCTCACTGGGTTTCTGGCTCCCTTCGGCGCAAAACCAGATGATCGCTCGGACGACGAAGGAGATGTCGAACCGCAAGAGCTAGGGGATGGTGCAACCAGCGAAGATAGCCAATCGCCTGAGGCAACCCCCGCACGAAAACCCCTGTTTCCCTCCTCAATGGGAATGAGTTTTCTCATCCCTCGACAGACAAGGGAACTGCTAACGACGGTTCATTGGGCAGATTACAAACCGATTGAACTGGAAAGACAAAATCTCGAAGTTGAGGAACTGGGGGACAAAAAGAAACGCAAACCAGGGGGATGGCAGCGCATTCCTCAAGCTGCTTCACTCACCGTTCCAATTCAAGCTGCCAAAGATTCATTTGAAATTGAGATTCCCGGCGGTAGTGGTCTCACTTTAGTCGTCAACTGCCGCCCCGTCACGGACTATCGCTTTGAGGCAGGGACACTTTCAGTCTCTATCTTTCTCGTAAACTACCGTCAGATGCACTCCAGCGAGAAGGATGCGTCCTTTGCCTTTCAAACTTGCCTCATCG
>JBAUTA010000695.1:0-7944 GCA_049581985.1 Kovacikia sp. | reverse complement strand
GACAGGAGGATAGCCAAATTCCCTGGCCAAACGATTACTGATATTTAAAACCACATCAAAGGAATCTGCGATCGTCCCATCAAAATCAAAAATGATTTTCTTCACACTGCTACCTGATACCAACTTTCCATACAAAGCTGCCTATAAGAGAAGGCTCAACCCCTCACTCTAGAATGGTCAACTCTATACAAGCCTAAATCGCATCCTTTGAAAATGTCTCCAGCCCCAATTCTTCTCTTGCGGGACAAGGGAGCGGGATCCTAACCCGGAGATACTGAGACACCAGCACGAATAATTGGTATAGAATTGAACACTTGCAGCGTTCTGTCAGGAGCTCTATATAAATCTTTCTTAAGCCTGATGTTTTGGCCAAAAAAGTAAAATAAGATACAGATATAAATGAATTCGTTCATCTCTTTTTTGGGGATCGGAAACTATTTTGCGATCCCCCAAGGAGACGGAAGTAGGGACAAACCCGAAGGAACGCGCCTCACCTTATCCCTTATTTTCAATCGAGGCGGCTCAATGAAACTCTCTTATCGCGGTGTTAGCTACGAATCCAACCCACTCACGTTAGAAGTCACAGAAAGTGAAATCCTGGGCAAGTATCGCGGTGCCAACTGGCATTGCCACACTTTAAAGGAATTACCGATTCCTCAACCCAATCGGACTCTAACCTACCGGGGCGTTCTTTACAATACCAATCAGACTGAAGAGCAAAATCAGACCGATCTTGCTTCGGGAAATACTACTCGTTCAGCGCGATCTGGTGCAATTCCAAAAGTGTTTCCCATCCGTAAGCAAACTGAGCAAGTTCATCGCACAAACCTTTTGCGTAATCTGGAACGTCGCCTTCAAGTTGCCAAAGAGCATGGCGACCAAAACCTGATTAATTTGCTAGAAGCAGAGTCTAAGCAACTTGTTGGGTTTTAAGGCACCTTTATTGCGATCGGTCCTTTACCAAACTCCCCATAGGAAAAACCCGCTCTAAAATCCCTTAACAGTAGGGCATTGCAAGTAGTGTCCCTATCTGTGAGGGATTTTGGTTTGCGGCAATGGCAGAGAAAATTCTATTTTTGCTGACTTGTGCCACAGAAGGTATTGTTCAGAGATGGCGATTACTCTAATCCAAGCTCTCGCTTCAGCAGTTCGATCGATTTTGAGACGATAAAATTTTCGCAGCAGATAAGCTGAGGTGGGCGGATCAAATCTTCACGGGCGGCAGAAATCGCAGCTTTGACAGCATTACAACTTGCCTGATCACTGATGATAGTTTGGGCACTACGCACAATAGCCTGGAGCTTGTAGGAATCTTCCAACGGACAGGGCATTACCAGAATTTCATCTCCCCTTAAGCTATGAATGATCACCTCCGCCACCCTGGCTGTCTCTGAACTCAAGCTTACAACCCCCAAGCAGGTGCCCTTCGGCAGACGCTTGATTAACTTAATCTCGGAGTCAAAGTCGTAAATATCAACCGGAATCACTCGAACTGACTTGGGTGCTGCAATTTCTTCTGCCTGGGCAATAAAGTAACGGCTTGTAACTACAGTGCCCGAACGCGTCTGGTCAAGAATATGACTGAGTTCCTCCAGGGGAACTAACTGAACAGGGATATTCAAGGATTGCTCCAGGTCACGAACCATTACCTCACCCGCTTCAATATCGTGAGTTGGGGCAGTAACCAGGACCTGGGCACTACACCGCAATCGCCAGTCAATTTCTGACAGGAACAACTCCCTTGCCTGGTTCAAGGAACATCCTAGTTTCAGTAGTTCATCTAAGCTGCCTTGGACAACTCTATAAGCATCAGGATATTTCTCTAGAATAGGAGATTTAACTTTTGACCCACCTTCGTGGGTTTGATCCCGAACGTAGATCCCCGAACCTGCCTGAGCATCCACAACCCCCGCTTCTTCTAACTGGCGATAAACCTTACTGATAGTATTACGATGTAAACCTGTCTGCATCGCCAGTTGGCGGGTGCTAGGCAAACGATGTCCGGGGGGAAATTGACGGGAAGCGATCGCAAATAAAATTTGATTATAAAGTTGCGTCGAGGCTGGAATGTCGCTATCTGCCTGAATGTGGAATTGAACCATGATGAAATCTCCAGGCTATCCTGAAGTTGGAATGGGCGATTTCAGTAAAATAAGCCCCTATTACCTGCATTATGCTTCTTTTATTGCCGAATCATTGCACTTTTCTCAACCTTATTTCACAGGAAGCAATCTATTTGCCAAAATAGATTTATCAGAGAATATTTTGTTTCACTTCAATCGGTTTACAGGAAACGTCCCAATGTTTGAGCCATCTTTAAGCAACCATCCCAAAATCCTTTATAGACCCCTATCCATCGTTGCAGAGTGAGTACAACGCTTAAGGTGGAAAATAAATGTCTAGTGCAACGTCAAGACTAAAAATTAGGGTTGACGATCTCTGAACCTAATTCCCACTGGGCTTTTTCAAAGGTGCTAACCCTAAAATCAAGCTGGGACGCTGCACTAGGTAAGGTTTAAGAACAGGTTATCAACTAATCAAGTGCAATACCTGTAGGGGTGCGTACCCCTTACCTTATATGACTGGAAACTGCTATGAGCAGTATTCCTTTACGCAATAGCGGTTATTTGATTGGCAAAACACCTGAAATTTTGAAAATTTATCGATACTATTTTTAGAGGCTAAGCCCTAGGACGCAGTTTTGCACCCTAAAGTTTCTTTTACTGAAGAAATGGCTTCCTGGTTGAGCCTGGGAAGCCTATTTGAGATACCATTTTACGAATCGTGCTCCCTGACTTAAGACCGTGAGCTAGGGAGCACGATTAAAGGGAGTTGGGGGCGCAACTGGCTACCCCTTAAGGGGTTGGGAGACATTCCTTCAAGAGCCGAAAGCCTAATCTGCTGGCTCTCTGAGGGCAGAAATAAAGGGACTACTTCTATGAATGATGGGCCGATTTACGATGCCAATTATCGTCATCGCCCTTCTCATAATTCCGTTTAACGGCTGCCCAAGCAACCCGAAAAGCGCGTTCTTCATCGCGATATTGTTTTTCAGCGTGATTAAAGGCAGCCTGAAAAATTTCCTGGGCGTGAGCCGGCAAATGGTTCTTGACAGAATCTGGTAAGTCCCGTATTTGCTGATAGGGCATAATTACCTGCTTTAGCCCCCATATCCGGCTTCCCGAATGACATCTGAAATTTCTTCAGCATCCTTCACATGGTGAAGAGCTTTTTGAGAGCCATCGGGTTCGTCCACGATGAAGTAAGTCGGAACCACAATGTGATCGCCCGTAATGTCAGCCACGTCTACAGCTACTTGCTTGGCCTTTTCCTCAATGGACATGGAATCATCAATGAGATCGCCCGGATTGACTGTCAGTGACGGATTATTTTCCAACTCTGATTTCTGAGCTCTCTTTTGGGCAGGGTCCACCTCTTCCGGTGTCATCGGTTGGTTAATTCCCTGCTCATTTTTGTTTAGATTATCGTTTGGTTCAGAATCTTTATTCATAAAGCGGTCCTAACTATTTCAACTTAACAACCATTAGTGTAAAAAAGCGTAGAAATAGCTGCCTCTTTCTAGCGGAGAGAATCTCACTCTTTCCATTGGACTATTGAGGCGTCGAAAGTGCTCGAAAGGATAGGATAGGACAGCCAGAAAATTAACGAAAAAGCCCTTCCAAAGACCAAAGGGGATCGCTATATCAGAAGGACTATCTCAGAAGATAGAGCGGTTGCAATTTTTCACTCACCTTTCGGTAGAAGCTTTTTTTTAGCATTAGCTCAATACTTGGATGGTGCAGTTCAAATTGATTTACTGATGAATTCTAGGTGTAAATATGACAGATAGAAAAGTAGATAATGAACAACGAGTAGAGTCAGATTCTTATGACAGAGGAATTATTCCCGCTGAAACCGCAGCCCGTAAGCAGAGAGAAGGGACAGAGTTTAAGCAAGTTCCCCATCACCAAGAAAGTCTGGATACTGAAGGTGGCTATACCGTAGACCAGGAAGGGCTACTCAACAACTATGCAGTTGAACCTGAAATGTACTATGAAGTTCCTGGTGACGCTAGAGAACACGAAAAAGAGGTCTATGCTGAACGGGCAGAAGAATTGGATGAAATCAATCAAACCGATGAAACTGGAAAGTTGACTACAGAACACGATGAGCGTGGCAAGGGAACTGGTGTAATTTAGGACTTACGTGGGAAAATTCTGATCAGTCTCTTTAGGCTAATTTCGTAACACTAGCTATTAACTTTTCAGCACTCTCACCTGTTGTTCACGGGAGAGTGTTTTTTTATTCCAATTTTTTCTATTCCAATCAATAAACGCAGTATGCTGCTCTTCTAAATAGTTTTCCTTTCTGCGTCACCCGCTCTTTGGCTTATTCAACTACTGTATCAATGCCAGAAACAGATTGCTTACCTGCTTCGTTATGCCCAGGACTTGCGTTAACAGCGCTTGCACCCATGCAGGATGTAACGAATCTCCAATTTATGAGCGTGATTGCCCACTACGGCAGTCCCGATTACTTCTTCACAGAGTATTTTCGTGTCTGTGCCAGTTCAGGGCTAGATAAAACCATTCTGCGATCGATTACGGAAAACATAACTGAGCGCCCCATCTTTGCCCAGTTGATTGGTGAGAGCATCCCTGACCTGATTCGCATTGCCCGCGAGTTGAGCCACTATCCCATCGCAGGCATTGACCTTAACCTGGGCTGCCCTGCTCCTCGAATCTATCGCAAAAACGTGGGTGGCGGACTGTTACGCGATCCTGAAGCAGTTAACCGTATCCTGGGTGAGTTGCGTCCCTGGGTAGAGGGACGCTTAACCGTTAAAATGCGCCTTGGCTTTGACGATACCACTAGCCTCGATCGCCTCCTTGACCTGATCAATCAACACCACATTAATCTGCTAAGTTTGCATGGTCGCACGGTCAAGGAAATGTATCATAGTGCTGTGCATTATGACCTGATTGCCCACGCAGTCCAACGGGTACATTGCCCAGTTTTAGCCAATGGCAATGTGACCTCTGCAAGCACCGCGGCGGCGGTCCTATCCCTTACAGGGGCAGCAGGAGTGATGATTGGTCGGTCGGCGATTCGCAACCCCTGGATTTTTCAGCAAATTCGCCAACACCTGAGCGGTCAACCTATGGTGAACGTGACTCTGGCTAATGTTCGCGACTATATTGAGCGTCTGTGGCGAGCGGCAACGGCACCATCAATCCCAGAACGTGCCCGTGTCAACTACATGAAGATGTATCTCAATTACATCGGTCAGGGGGTCGATGCGGCAGGTGGGTTTTTAAGCGAGATGCGTCATGCCCAGACTGAAGTGGACCTCTTTGGGGTGTGCGATCGCTATTTATTAACCGACCCAGACCAAACTTTTGCCATGGAACCCTATCCGGGCCTGGTGGCTCGTCCTTCCTCCGAAACAGTTCGCACTTTAATGGTGAGTTAGCGATCAGCATGATTTCAGCCGCCCCATCCAGGTACACCAACTTCACCCCAGCAAAATCCTCCAGGGAACGATCCAGTTCCTCCAATTGCTAGCAGGTCAGGTGATGAATCATCTTTGCCACTCTGGGCTAGTTTTGAAAGGGGTAAAGAGGTGGAACCCCTTCTTGGGGGCAAAGCCCCCACCCACCCATGTTGCAAAGTTTAGTGTTTGCAACCCTAGCACTTTAACGAAACGAATTGGTCACAACAACATTAAATTGTCATCAATGACACTAATCTTTCACTAGCGACAACTAATTAGTCGCTGTACAACAGATGGACACAACTGGACTCGAACCAGTGACCCCCACGATGTCAACGTGGTGCTCTAACCAACTGAGCTATGCGTCCGCAGTATAGAAGCATAGCATAAATTGTTAATGGATTGAGTTCGAACATCCCCACTATTTTTGAGCAGCGGTTAAGCTAAAAGTTGCGGTATCTCATAAAAACTTAAACCTTCTCAACACTGAGTCGCTTTAATCATTAAACTTCGTTGCAAAGCCAAAACCGTGTCTGTGTGCGTGATACCTTCGTTAACATTGAATCACCATCAGAGTTAGGAAAAGGAGAACACAGTTGGATTCGCGTTTACGTCAACCTCAAAATGCTTCTAGCCGAGAAGACTTCAGCGAGTACGTTGCCCATCTCCAGCTTCACATGACGTTACAAGCTCGCAATCTGGTTCCTACTCTTACTCAAACTGTCGATAGCCGGGAGCAGCTCCTGCACCAAACGCAGGCAACTTTCGAGAAATTGGTCTCCCGCCAAACTCCCTAACCAAGCAATTTCCCTATCGCTTTATCTGTATTAATCAAAGTTAACTAGAGCTGACTATCAGCTCTTTTTTTTTAAGTTCACCCCACGATGGGTAAAAGGAGAGAATACGAGTACAGACGCCTTAATAGCCAGATTCTTCAGAAGCCTTCATCATAGAAAGGGAGGATTGGATAAAAGTCCGCTTCCTATTGCTGTAGGGTGAGGGAAGAGATCGTTGAATTTCTTTAGGAATCTAGAGCCAGCCACCCAGCGAAACCTGCGCGTTTTATTTACGGCTGGATTGCTTTTTTGGTCAAGTCTAGCAGCGTTGCTGCCAACCCTATCGCTCTACATTCAGCATGTAGGAGGCACGAATCAACAGGTTGGAATTGTCATTGGAGCCTTTGCGATCGGAATGTTATTGTTCCGACCCTGGATGGGGCATCTAGCAGACCAACAGGGGCGTAAGATTGTCTTATTAATTGGGTTGTTTGCTGTAGCGGTGGCACCCTTAGGCTACCTATACACCCAATCGATTTCCTTACTGATAGCAATTCGTGCTTTCCATGGGCTGAGTATTGCAGCATTTACGACTGCCTACACTGCACTTGTAGTCGATATCTCTCCGATACAAAGTCGAGGCGAGGTGATTGGCTATATGAGTCTGGTCAATCCAGTAGGGATGGCGATCGGTCCCGCCTTAGGTAGCTTCTTCCAGGAATGGGCAGGATATACGCCTTTATTTTTGCTGTCGGCAGGGGCGGGCTTTATCGGGTTGATTTGCGCATTCCAGGTAGTGGCTCCGCCATTACCCCTGACGCCCTCAATTTCGAAACAAACAACAAATCAACTTTTTTGGCAGCTACTTGGCAGTTCCAGGCTGCGGGTTCCAACGGTCGTAATGCTGCTAATTGGGCTCGCGTTTGGAGCACTAGCAACCTTCTTACCCCTATTGATTCAATCAACTCAGGTGAACTTTAATGCCGGATTATTCTTTGCCGCAGGAGCAGGTTCTAGCTTTGGGGCACGATTGTTGACAGGACGGGCCTCTGATCGTTACGGACGAGGACGATTTATAACCCTCAGCCTCGGACTTTATGCAGCGGCAATGCTGCTAATTTGGAGTGCCCAGCATCCGGTTTCCTTTTTACTGGCAGGCGTGCTAGAAGGAGCTGGAGCTGGAATTTTAATCCCGATGATGCTGGCCCTAATTGCTGACCGCTCCCAGCCTAATGAACGGGGGCGAGTGTTTGGTCTATGTTGGATTGGATTCGATCTGGGGATTGCGATCGCAGGTCCAATTCTAGGACATTTTGCAGACGCGATCGGCTACCGAGAATTGTTTAGACTGGCAAGTGGCCTGGCCCTCCTAGCCCTAATTATTTTTATAACTCAGTGCAGCAAAGACCTGCCCCACTCGATTAAATTTGCCCTGGGAAGAGGCAAAGACTTATATGCGCTCCCTTGCAACCCACAGAGATGAACCCTAGAAACATATGCATTATATCCCTAGTCACCAGCAGCGTTTGTAAAAGAAGGGGAGACTTGTGGGGTAAGTAGGGAAAAAATAAGCCTCTTTCAGAAATGAAAGAGGCTTATTTAGAAGATTAACCTGGCATTGTGCTATTTTTGCAGGACGCAGCCGTCCAACTATCTTTGCCGCAGTTGCGTTTC
>JBAUTA010000694.1:0-2226 GCA_049581985.1 Kovacikia sp. | reverse complement strand
AGGACATAGGATTCAAGGGGAAGTAAGGATGTTGCCCCCGCCAAGGGTGGAACCCCCTGCACTCCGTCCTAACCAATAGGGCTACGGCTATATCAACCTCCAGCTAATTGTTTAGGCTCACTATAGGGTTGTAACTGATTCAATTTAGACCCATAGAGATCAACAAACCGATGGAAAAGCCCCATTGCTTTGTGATTTGACCTTTTATGGGAATCAGCCAGATAAAGCGAACTCTTTTCAGCTAATTTGTAAAGATAGGGTAAGTCTTCAAAGAGAGTTAGGTAAGAAGCGAAATGTAAGAAGAGCTGCAGCAAGAATTTAGGCCACCTCAAATTACTATAGATATCTATTAACAGCACATGCTCCATCTTGTTCATGGGAAGGGCATTAAATATCACGACTATCTTTCTATTGTCATAAACTGGAATTCGCAGCTCAACCGTATAGGGAGTATGCAACACTAACTCCACTTCAACAATCGGTTGCCGCCAAATCTTTAAAATGCTGGTTGGAGACTCGATTACAGTCTGAAACTTTATAGAGCCACCCATAGCTGTCGATCGCAAATCCTCAATTGTAAGGATTTTTAAATGGTTAAGGCTAAAGCTATGTACTGTTTCCAGATGTTTGAGGTTTAACAAATGGTATATCTGACAGATATAGGGGAAACGCAAGGTGTACTTTTGAGTAATTAAATGGTAATTTTGCAATTCCACCATTCTTGCCTGTCCTGCTAACAGGTAGATTTCGTCGTGGGACAAAATAGGATTTTCTCTGTACTTCAAAAGTGCATCGGCATTATCTCGATTTAAACTTTCTTCAGGCTTGAGATACAACCAACTAAGAAAAAAGAAAGAAGCCGTAAATAGATTAAAAAGCTCCATGAAGGAAACATACCCATCAGAGAGGGCAGAAAAGCCTCTATCCGTAACGCCAAAGAGAAAAGAGGGAATTCCTAAAATCCAAATACTGCTTCTCAGGTTTGCTAATGAACAATCATTTTTTGAAGGGTGATAACTATTCATATTAATAATTACTGCCAGTTTTTAAACAACTTTTTTGCACCCAGGCATAGGCAGTAAATATGCTGAGCAGATTGCATATTTACGCTAAAAAGCCAACATCCGAAGGTTGACCTATTAATAGTCTAACAAGTGGTATTTTGATTGACCTCTCCCATAAGGTGATCCCCATTTAAAGAGAAACCACGACAAATAGAACCCTTTTCCTTAAATTGGTAGGAGATAAATGGACATAGGATCATTTCCTCCCCATCTAATTTGAGGAGTAGGTGCTGGAAACAGCGGGAATGGCGATCGGATTACTCATGGGTTGGCAGCAGCTACAGAGGGAGAAGATCGTTTAACCGCAGTTGCAAATCGGGTAACAGTCCTGATGCGATCGTCTCACCGAGTCGATATTGGCGCTGATAACCCTCATCTCTGTCCAACTGGAAAATGGTAAAGGTCGGTTGTTTCGGTTTGCCAATGAAGGCGCTGCCCCCCAGCCCACGATAATCGCCAATCTAATATTCGAGGATGCCTAACAGCGCCTATTCTTCAACCTTGCGGGCATCATCTGTTTCCCCATTGGTGCTGACCACTTCAACAACCAATTTGATGGAGCGACCGGACGTAATCACAGGTTGCCGCTGCCAGAGAGGTTCATTGTCCAAGAGGGTTTCGTCCAGGACAATAATGTCGGGACGACGAGCGGTGGCAACATCTGCGAGGGGTTGAATCAGGCAGGTGCGGGGAATAAACCAGGGGGATTTGGCATTTGTAATGGCAATCCCAATTTGGATGGCAAGCTTACCACTAACGGTTTCCTGGGGACCTGTCGGTTCCATGTCAATCAGTTCTCCATCGGCAAGTTCGTAGCGGGAATCGTCGCCGGATTGGGCAATGATTGATCAACGGTGAGGGCTTGCGCTGGCGTGTAGGTCATGGAACTGGCTTTGAGTTGGTTTGGCGTTGGCTTTTGCGGCTTTGTGGCAATGCTGGATGGGTACTTGTTAAGATTTAACTCCTTTACTCCGTTTAGGAGACTTTTTAACCGACGGTTGCCAGATGGTCATTTTGGTATTCAATTCAAACAGTTTTTCGAGGCGTTCGGTGTCGTTTTTGAAGCGGCGACCGATGTAGATGCGCTCTAACACCTTGTCGTTGAGATCGTGGGCCTGGCTGGGGGGGACACGGTATTCATGAGATCGGGGTCGTACAGGTC
>JBAUTA010000693.1:0-5560 GCA_049581985.1 Kovacikia sp. | reverse complement strand
GCTCAATCTCAACCAGGCATCAGAAGCTGAACTGATAGCGCTCAAGCATGTTGGGAAGAGTATTGCTGTCAAGCTCATCAAGGCCCGACCATTCAACAGCCTAAACGACGCTAAGAGTGCCTCTGGGCTAACCAATGAACAATGGGCAGAAATTGAGGGAGGCTTAACGCTCTAATGGCTTACTGTACTCCAGAAGAGATGGCTGCTCTATTTGAACGGCAAGACCTTGTAGAAGCGACGAATCTACGGGATCAGGCTGCTTCAGAAATCAATCCCGCAAAACTGGCAGCGGCGATCGACGGCGCGACGGGCATCATCAATGGCTATTTGATGCAGGCATTCAGCCTACCGATTGCCAATATCTCTCCTGAACTGCAATCCACGCTTAGAATCCACGCCTGCAACCTGGCGCGAAACCTGTTAGATGGCTCCAATGAGGAAATTAGGAAGAAAGCAGAAGATGCGATCTCCTGGTTAGGGAGTTTTGTTCAGTCCACTAAGGCAAGTGGCGGTGATACCATCCCTGGCACTTCTGCCCGTGAACGGTTTGGATCCGTTAAGTCCGAACCGGGGCGGCAATTCTGGACAGAAGATAAAGTCTGGGAGGTGTTTGGATGACCACAGCACAGAGAGTGCGGGAACTGGATATTGAGCAAATCGAAGATGCCATTGTTAAAAGGCTGGAGCCGCTCAACAACAGCTCTGTTCGCGTTTATCCTTTCCCCGACAATCCCCAGGAGCTGAAGAAACCCGCAGGAGATCGGGTTTTGGTTGGGTTTCGGCGTGAGGTCTTTTCTACACCTCAGTCCAACAATCCGCTAGCTCCGATTCAGCAGCAGAGATCGCTGCAATTTGAAGTTGTGCTGCAACTGAAAAACCTTCGCACCCATGCGGGTGCTTATCCAGTGATGGCGCGAATCCGGGATCTACTCTCCGGATCTTTTCCCGACAAAAACAAACCTCTCTACCAAACGGCTGGCGGCTTTGTTGATGTGACAGAGGGGCTTTGGACGTACTCGATGACGTTTACCCTTCAGACGTTCTATGTAAAGCGACCGGAGAACTGATATGGCTCTGTTGTATGGGATGGGCGACTTTGATTTGGAAACGATCGGGCTAAGTCCCGAACTGTTTCTGCCTCTTGAGCCAATGGGCTTTAGCATCGATGCTCAAACAGACCAGAAAGAATCAACCAAATGGGTGGATGGTGTCCAGGTCACTGCTGGAGCGGCAAATACCAAACGAACTTTCTCAGTCAAGATCGATATTGAGGCGATTACCTGGGCTGTGGTCCAGGTGGCCTTTAACGAGCTGTCGGGGGTTACTGCCAGCGTCAGCCTGCCCACAGTAAAACGGGCGGTGGTCCCCGCTACTTCACCATTTGAAATTGTGGATTCCGACATCACGACTACCAACGTTGCAGCCGGAATCAGTCAGACCGGAGTTTGGGGGCATGCGGGACATCTGACGAAAGTTAGTGATACACCTGACGCAGACCGTGAATTTCAGGTCCTGACACTTTCACATAAGCTGGTCTTTGATGAAAGTCTGGCGAATGCGCCTGTGATGTATCGGGTCTTCGAGTCCAAAACAAGTGTGCCGTCGATCGGTGCGGAAGAGGTTTATACCAAGATCTCCAACTTCAGTTTCTCTGGGCTTGCTTATGGTGATGAAGAAACCTACAAAATCGTCATCCCTCGGATGTCATCCCTCGGTGTTCCAAACCTCAGCATTAGCGACGTAACACGGTTTGAACTCCAATACAAACTGATTGTGTCTGGAACTGCCCGATTGCCCTTCAAGCTCTATAACCTAACCAACGTGGCCTGATGAATGCAGACAGCCCGTTACGATCTGACTGGCAAAAGAGCCATCAAGAAAGGCTCAACCATTCGGCTGCACTTGAAGTTCAAGCAGCGAAACGGAGAGCCATTAGACTTTACCGGGGCCAGTGCAGCCGCCACGATCCGCAAAACCCCAGATAGCCCTGTCGCACTGGATTGGATTTGTAACTTCGCAACCGATCTCACATCTGGGGAAATTGATTTAGTTCTGCCTTCCACTGCCACCGCCCCCGATCTAGGCTCCCTGGAGACGGGGCGTTACTTTTGGGATTTTCTGATCGTCTTTGCCAACGGCGACCATTGGTATCCGCTCGAAGGCGAAGTAGATATCCGGTGGAGGATAACCCAATGAACCTCAACACCGAAGGAACAACCATTGAAATAACCGAAACCCTGGTTACGGTTGATGCTCAAGAAACAGTTGTTGAGCTGGAAATTGTTCAACCAGAAGAGACGATCGTGCTTCAGGTTGGCCTACGGGGACCACCCGGAACTCAAGGACCACCGGGATCGGCTGCTTACCGAAACGTGCTGACCGCCAGCACAGGTCAAACCGTTTTCAACCTGCTCAATACGTCAACTATGCCTCACCTGAGCCAGCTTTATATCAACGGAGTAAAAGCGACTTACGGCACAGAGTATGTCATCAACCTGACTGTTTTAACCTGGTTGGGTGACCTCCGCCTAGAGCCAGAGGATGAAATCGAAATCAATTACATTTGAGGCTTATGAGTACAGTTCCAGCCAAACAAATTATCAAGGTCCTTTCTGCACCTATCCGGGTTTCAGGATTTGCCGCAGCCGGACCAGACGATGTTGTAACCAGCGTAATCACTACTGCCCTCAGTAGTGCTGGGAACGCTGGCGTCAGTGTTCCGCTCCAGGTTTCCAGCGCTGTAACCGCAGTTGGCATAATAACCTCCCCTCCGGGGAACCGAACTGAGATCTACAACGCCACTTCAAAAGACAAGATCGCTCATAGCTCAGGAAATGAGGTTTATGGGCGCATCACGGAGAGCGGCGGCGTTTATACTCTCACCTACTACTACTACAGTGATGCAGGGGTGGAAACTCCATACAGCTTTGCCTCCACCTCAATTGATTTTGAGTTCAACTATCGGTTTGACTTTGATCGACTGCCCGCAGAAGCGATTGTTGCAATCAAGACGCGCAATATCGCAGACGATCCTACCGTCAGCTCGGGTGGAGTCTATACCGAAAAGCTGGTTGTCACTGCCCAGAACACAATCAGCGACCTGGCAAAGACGCCCACAACCTCAGGCAATGTGCTCCTGTTCATCAACGGAATAGTTTACGATACCTTCTCAACAGCGCCGTTCAGCATCTCCGGGAAGGCCATTACCTGGTCAGCCAGTAACGCTGGCTTCAGCGTCGAAACCACAGATCGGGTTGTTGCCCACTACACAACGAATGAATAATGCCAGTACAGTCTAAGCAGGTTACTCTGCCTGCTGCTTCAGTGGGGCTGGGGCCATTTCCTTATACTGGGACACAAGGCAATGGTGTAGGGTATTTTGACGACCCGCTATTTGGAAAGATGGTCTATCTCAGCCTCGACTCTGTTCGCACGATCGGTAACGCCTCCAGCGGAGCAGCGATCTCAGCCAGTTGGTGTGAAAGCCTGTTTACCCACTTTTGGGACAACTACAGCCAATCTCAATGCCCAGTTCTGACCAGTGCCGGGGGAGCCTCCAGTCGGGGTGCAAATGCCGCAGCAGACTGGAGTGCCAACAAACGCCTCACCTTCCCTGACTTCCGAGGTCGAGCCATTATTGTTGCTGGTACTGGTTCAACCCTGACGGCTCGAACCAAAGGTGCAAGCGGCGGGGCTGAAACCCATACTTTGGGGGGTACCGAAATCCCCTCTCACAACCATACCTTTGGGGATGGCTCCAACCTGGCAAGCGGCGGCGGCATTACGGGATTCGGTAGCACTCGTATCAACGCCAGTTCAGGGCAAATAACATCGTCTACTGGCGGCGGTGGCTCTCACAACAATATGCAGCCGTGGGCGGCAGAGCATTTGATCATTTCAGCGGGGGCACGTTGAGCATGAGCACGTTTAAACATCATCCAGACGGTTGGATTTATCTAGACGAACTCTGTTTACCACTGGACTTTTTCCAGCAACAAGAACCAGGTTACGCGCTGCCAGAGGGGGCGGTTTCCCGTGAATACTCCCAGGGGCGGCATGTTCTTTACTCAGCCGATAATCAATGGGCGGGAGACATGCCCTGGCCCGAAGGCGATCTCTACCTTGCGGGAAAGGAAACCTATGCAGCGGCGTGGATTGCCACAATCAACCCACCCCCCGACCTGGCAACGACCAGGCTCACGAAGCTGGCAGAACTAAATTTAATTTGCACCCAGACGATTCGGAGTGGCTTTGGCTCCCTGGCATTGGGTTCCCTCCATCGCTACAGTTCTGAACTTGAAGATCAAATCAACCTGCTGGGAGCAACCGCACTGGGGGCTGCCCTATATTATGTTTGCAGCGATAGCGAGGGAGTAAAGATGGCTCGATTCCATACTCAGGCCCAACTCTTGCAGGTTTACCAGGATGGCGTGACCATGAAGCAACAGAATATTTACCACTTCCACGAGCTGCGCCTGGCTGTTGAATCGGCAGAGACGATCTCGGATGTTAATGCGATTAATTGGTGATGGAGTACATTGAATTCCCGCCGCCTGCCGAATTTGAAGACAGGTTTGGAGAAATTCGCCCCATTCCAACCTGTTCGGCCATAGGAGCAACCGAGTTTGAGATTCGATTGCAGCAGATCCCAGAACGCCTCCAGCAAATTGCAAAAGACGGTGAAACCTGGAGGCAGGCATATAGGCGAGATAAGCGCCTGCGCTTCTTGATTCAGCGCTGCCTCACCCTCAACGGGATTGACCCGGAGACGGTCACCTTGGGCCAGGTGGAAGTCATGCTCCTGCACCGCTGGGATGAGGAAACTGATAGTTTCAAACCTGGTTGGCTGGTGGAGCTGAACGGGCTTGAGCAGAAGTCGGAAGAAGCACCCAGCAAGCAAGACCCGCTCACACTTAGCGAGATCATTGCAATCCTTTCGTTGCCACCCAGTAACCTAAAGGAAGGTTTGGAGTTGGCTAGTGTCTTTTCTGCCAGGAACCTGATGCCGATCTTGGCCGCCCGTGCTGAACTCCTGAACCCTGAAGTAAAGGAACGGGCACACAGAAAACGGGTCATGCGTAAGCTCAAACCCAATTATCAAAGGCTAATGGCGATTCCGACCGAAAAGCTCAAAGAAGTTTATATCTGAGGAATTTCCTCAGATAGGGTCTATGGCCTGCCTGCAAACCTGCTACACTTCTGGCGACGATCAAGCGAAAGGACGACGATGCCTCGTTGCCTGTTTCACCGACGATTTAGTCTTGTGGCTCAAACCACACCATTGCAGAAATCGCCGGATCGTTTTCTCTAACAAACATTTGGGTCGCAACTACATCCCGGTTCTTCCATTCCTCAGAGCCGGAATCGTATCGAATCTTTACCTGGCCGGACTTGCCACCCAGAACGGTGGCGATCTCCTGATTGCAGCCAGAGTTGTAGAGTCTCACATTTGTCCAGATTCGCCCACTGGCGATCGTGCAGGCTCCCGCCAGTGCCCCATCTACTGGTTTCTCTGGTTTCGCCACTCTTGCCTTTCTTTCCTGGTCAATCCCATGTTGGG
>JBAUTA010000692.1:0-2947 GCA_049581985.1 Kovacikia sp. | reverse complement strand
CCAACCACGTTTGCAGTGTATTGCGATGTCTCCCAACAGCCTTAGCAATCGCACTGATACTGGGCGCATTCTGCTGTTTAAGCCAGTAGAGCACTTGCAATCGTTCCTTGGCAGTTGACGTTTCAGCTTGACGCAACTGTTCGGCTAAATCATCCAAACTTTCTCGCACTTCAACGGAGGTAACACCGACCATTTCTAATCAAGTTAAACGACTCTTCTCAGTCTAAACCATCTGCCGTGTGCTCAATTTAAATTGGTATGACTACTCACTCTCTACCGGCTTCGCCTCTCCAGGTGGGGCTGGCAAAGTGTCGTGCTTAATTGCCCCGCGCAGCAGAAGGGCGGCCGTAGAATGAGAGTGCTAGTAGACCAAAACGAAAGTTTTGGAGGGGGGTAAAGGGGGGAAACCCCCTTTTGGGGGCGAAGCCCCCACTCCCCCATGTTGCAAAATTTATGATTTGCAACACTAGCCTTGCCTCACAATGCTGTCCAATGGTCAAAAGGAGAGTCGGGGTTAGACTAAGCCGAACCGTATCTCGGCTTAATGCCAAGTTCACCCTCAGAGAGGTGGGCGGGGAAATAGGCGCATCTGGCACCTTCAACTGGATAACTGGGGACTGCAAGGTGGATTTTCACGCTTCAGCCAGCGCTCAATAAGCATCTTTTGACCGCTGTCCTCCAAATTTCTCCGTGAGAATTTCGTCATAGGTATCGGCGATCGTGACCACCGATAAAATACATGCCCGGAGCTCCATCAAATCGAGATGCTCGCCGCCCAAGATGTTATGGGCAAAAAAGATTTCATTCTGATCGCCCAGTTGAAAGGCACCAAACCGCATTCGTAGATTTTCTCTCAGGAGGTATTCGGTGAGTTCTGCATTGATACGACTCCCAACGGTCACACAACTACAGGCGCGAACTAGCACCAATTCCTGGGTATCCCAGGGATTAACCTCCCAAACCAGCACCCGGATACCAATGCGAGTTGAGCCGTAGATCAGATCAAATTTCGGTTGATCGGTCGCTGGCTGAACGCTCGCTTTGAACAACTCGGACGTCGTCAGATAATCCAAAACCTTCTGGTAGGTGAGTTCCTGGGCGTGATTGGTAAAAGAGATTGGCATTGGTTTAAGCCATAAACATACGGCGATCGAGGCTGATGGGATCACGGGTATTGACGAAATGATCCAGGCTTTCATCGGATTCTAGACGACCATCCACCATGCTGATAATGCGATCGGCCACATCCAGAATGCGATTGTCGTGCGTCACCATTAATAAAGTACGACCTTCTTCTTTGGCGAGCTTTTGCATCAGCAGTACCACCTCACGACCCGATTTTTTATCCAGTGCGGCAGTGGGTTCATCCGCCAGAATGAGTTTGGGTTGATTGACCAGCGCACGGGCGATCGCCACTCGCTGGTTTTGCCCACCGGACAGGCTATTAGGCTTGTAATCGATGCGCGATCCCAAGCCTACCTGGTTCAGGATCGCGATCGCCTGTTGCCGCTTTTCGGGACGGGTATGCTCCAGTTCGATTGCCATTTCCACATTCTGACAAGCGGTCAGGGATTCAAACAGATTGTGTGCCTGAAAAATAAAGCCAATGTTGCGTCGGACGTTGACCAGATTGGCTTGACTCAGTCCTACAATTTCCTGTCCCAGTACCTCCACGCTTCCATCTTGTACCGTACGCAACGCCCCGATTAAGCTCAGCAAGGTGGTTTTGCCAGAACCAGAGGGACCCGTCATAATCACAATCTGACCCTTGGATAGTTGGAGATTGATATCGAAGAGGACCTGTTTGCGTAAATCCCCGTGGCCAAAGGAGTAATTCAAACCGTGAATTTGGACGGCAAAGGGATCTTCGGGGAGTGGGGAGTGGGGAGTAGGGAGTGGGAGAGAAGTGGTTGTCATGCGAAGACCTCCGCTGGGTCTGCAGCCTGGATTCTGCGGACTGCCATCGCGCCAGAAATGAGGCACATCAGAAAGGTGGATAGCAGGATGTTTATAGCTCGAATAACGGCCATTTGCATGACTAAGCCTGTGGCATTAGCTGTAATCTGATAGAGGATCAAACTCATGCCTAAGCCTGGGACAAACCCAATGACCGCCAAAATCAAAGCCTCTTGCAGCACAATGCCAAACAGGAAACGGTTGGCATAGCCCATGGCTTTAAGCGTGGCGTATTCTGCGCCATGATCGGTCACATCGGTATAGAGAATTTGGTAGACCAGGATAATCCCCACTACAAAGCTCATGCTTGCCAACAGAGAAAAGATAAACCCAACCTTAGTGCTACTGCGCCAATACTGCTTTTCCTTTTCCAAAAACTCGGCTTTCGTCCATACGGCCACATCAGTCGGCAACTGTTGACGCATGGCTTGAGTCAATGCCTGACGGTCTGTATCAGGTGCAACTTTGATCAAGCCGATGTCAATGGTATTCAACTTCCGACTGTTTTCCCCTGGGTCTAAATTGGCAAAATAGCGCAGAAAATTCTGATCGCTCATGATGAGATTGCCATTTTCTGACGCAAAATCGGTTCCCAGGCGGAAGCTGCCAATGACTCGCACCTGCTGTTTTGATAGCTCTGTGACAATGCCTGCCTGTTTCGGGCCAACCTCAGCCTTGCTTCTTTCGTCAATGAGGACTGTCCAGGGCTTCTGCAATTCTGCTTGATGGTCTAACACTCCCGATATGGGTAAAACCGGATCGTGGGGGTTAAAAGCCAGCACGCGCATAGAGCGGATCACCTTCGTCGTTGGATTTTTCCAATCGCCAGTGGTCATGTAGAGCGGGTATGCGGCAACAACGCCCTTAAACCTCTGCGCTTGATAGAGCCTGCGTCGGGCAAATTGCTCGGGAATAAACATGGTGTATTTGAGTCGATTCACCAGTAAGATTTCCCTATTCAGTCGTTGTAGCAATTGAATTTGACTGTCGT
>JBAUTA010000691.1:0-11072 GCA_049581985.1 Kovacikia sp. | reverse complement strand
CAAACCCCCATGTTGCAAAATTTAGTGTTTGCAACACTAGTAGACCAAAACGAAAGTTTTGGAGAGGGGTAAAGGGGGGAAACCACCTTTTGGGGGCGAAGCCCCCACTCCCCCCTGTTGCAAAATTTATGATTTGCAACACTAGTCTGAGTTAGGACGCGATCGCTACAAAGTTTCCGATTTTCAACCCCTACCTTGTTAGCATGGGCAGATCTCTGGGGACTTTAAGCAAGTATCCCTCAGAGAAAATCAATGAGACAACTAGGAATTTTGGCGCTGGTATCTACCACTTTGCTACTGACAACAGGCGCGATCGCCCGTGAACGCGTGCCTCAAATAAATCCTGCCCCAGTCCAATCCGGTGGAGCAGTTCCAATCATCCAAAGCCAGGTTCAAAAGCAGGATGCTAAATATTGGCTGCTCTTCGGTAAAGTGCACAATCAAACCGGGCGGACGATTAAAAGCGCAGTGCTTACCCTCGAAATCACTTCTGGAAAGCGTGCCGGGCAAATGATCAATCTAAAGATTCATCCCAATGTATTAACCCCCGATAAAAATGGAGGATTTCAGGCTACGGTTTCTTCTCCTAATCAACAGCCAAATTTTAAACTTGTGTCTGTGCAATGGCGGTATGAAGATAACACCATTGGGATTTATCCTTAGCCAGGCTATCTGAGAGCAAGCAGTTATCCTCCAGTGAAATTTAAACTGCCCCTCACCGAGTCTCAACCGCTGTTTTGAGACTTGTATTCACCTCAACCTGATTCTTAATCACTGGCTCTATTCAGTCCATGGGAGAGCTTCAGGCTGATGAGTGGTCACCTTGCTCCCTAAAGCTCTACCTGATTATCGGGTTGTAAGTATTCTCGTAGAGCTTCGCTAACGGCAACTTTAGCAAGCGGTATTTGCAGGGGTGAGGTAGGTAAGGGAGTAGGAGCAATCCACTGACTTGCCTGGATTAGGGAATAGAAACCGCCACATAGGAGCAACCGATCGCCCATCTGCAAATCGCTCTTGCCGTGGGGAAAACTAATAAATTTGCCCTCTCTACGGATTGCTTGCACCAGTACCCCAAACTGACGTCGGATATGCAACTCCTCCAAAGTTTTACCGATCACCGGACTATGCTCTGGCACCAGAAGCCACTGACAGGAAGCATTCTCAGCAGGAATTGCTGCCTCTCCCCTGGCTAATTCATCAAATGCCGCTAGTTCGCTGGGTTCGCCAACAATTAACAGGCGATCGCCTGCCTCCAGCATCGTTTTGCCATCGGGATAATCCACCTCTTCCCCATTTACCCGCTGAATTGCCATCAGACTGACGCCAGTCAAACGCCGCAAATTCGTTTCTTCCAGCGTCATCCCAACCATCAGCGAAGTTTCCGGTAAAGGATACCAGCGGCTATTCATTTCCTGGGTGGCTGCTTTCAAATCCCGCGACACCTGATAGGAAGAACGCTCCGAGCGCAATTCCAAATAGTGAGAGCTGCGGATCTGCTGCACTTCCCGTTGAATGACTGGTAAAGGAATGCCAATGCCGGTTAGCAGGTGAGAAGAAAGCTCTAAACTAGCTTCAAACTCTGGCTGCACCACTTCCCGCGCCCCCAGTTGGTAAAGCAGCTCGATGTCCTTATCCTGAGTTGCCCGGACAACGACATCCAGGTCCGGGGTCAACTCTAGAGAACGCTTCAAACAAAGGCGCGTACTCATTGGGTCGGGTAGGGTAATTGCCATCCCCTGAGCCGTTTTTACTCCTGCCTTCTCCAGCACATGTAAACTGGCGGCATTTCCATAAATATAAGGAATCCCCTCCTCCCGTAATGCTTGAATTTGCCGCTCCGACTGATCAATCACAATGACGGGATAGCTGTGCTCACGTAACAATTGCACGATATTCTGCCCAACTCGCCCGTAGCCGCAGATAACCACATGATTTTGGTTGGGCAAGTCCTCAGAAACATCCAGGGGAACATCCGTTTTATCTAGATATTCCTTCAGCCAGGGAAGCGACTCTGCCCAGGCAAATACCTGAGGGATTAACCGCATGATAAATGGCGTCAGTACTAACGTCACCGCAGTTGTGCCCAGAATCAGCAAATAAACTCGCCGAGAAACCAGTCCTAAGGACTGCCCTTCGCTAGCAAGGACAAATGAAAACTCCCCAATTTGGGCAAGCCCTAGCCCGGTAATTAAAGCGGTTTTCAGCGGATAGCGGAACAATTTGACGAGCGGCGTAATGATCAAAAATTTTCCAATAAAGACCAGGGCCACCAATCCTAGAATTAATTCCAGATTGTTCCAGAGAAATATGGGGTCAATCAGCATTCCGATCGCCGCAAAAAACAGGGAAGCAAAAATATCTCGGAGGGGTTCAACATAGGTCAGCGTTTGATCCGCATACTCCACCTCCGAAATCATCAACCCAGCGACAAACGCCCCCATTTCGATCGATAACCCCAGATGCTCTGTTAGCAAAGCAATTCCCAAACAGAGCGCCACCACCCCCAGCAAAAACAGTTCCCGACTTTCGGTTTGCGCCAACAACCGCAGCAGGGGCGGAATCACCCAGATGCCAGCGACAACAGCCCCCAAGGCCAGCAGTCCAGTTTGCAGCAACGCCCAACCCACTGCAATACCGATTTCCTCCACCGGTTTATCCAACGCTGGCAATACTGCCAGCATCACCCCCAAGGCTAAATCTTGAACCACCAGCATGCCCAGCATGACTTGTCCGTGAGGCGTTGCTGTTTCATTGCGCTCCATTAAGCACTTGAGCACAACTGCTGTAGAGGATAGGGACAAAATCGCTCCCAGAAACACTCCCTGCGCTGGAGACGTTACCCAGCCCATGCCTAGCGATGCCAGTGCCGTCACCAAAATTGTCAAGGAAATTTGCAGAATTCCCCCGCCCAGACTAATTCCCTTGACTTTCTTAAGTTCAGAAAACGAAAACTCAACCCCCAGCGCAAACAGCAAAAATGCTACGCCAAACTGGGCAAGCGTTTCAACCTGAATCAGCTCCTTAATTAATCCCAACCCTGTTGGACCCACAACCATGCCAGCCAACAGATAACCCAGTAGAATTGGTTGCCGTAATAGCGCAGCCAGTAGCCCTCCTGCCGCCGCCGCCGCCAACACAGTCACCAGATCGACAATTAACCTGAAATCTTCTTGCACAGGATTGAAATCTAAAGAAAGTATTACCGCTATAACCTTCAGAATACAAACTTTTCGAAGCTTGCGGGGGAACTCCCAGGCAAAATTGATAGGGAATTTTAGCTATGGGTTTAGACAATGAACTGGAGACTACATACTTGACACCAGGTACCTTAAGCTTGCTGTAGCAGCCCCAAATGATTTCTCTATAGAGGGACTTGAAAGAGGGACTTGAAAAGTCTTTTCCTGGTGGAAAAGTCCTTTCCCAATCTATATGGGACCTATAGGATCGCTATAGCAGTCCTAAATGATGGGTGAGTCAGAATGAGATACTTTATGAGCCCGATTCTACGGCAAACCTTTCGCATAACTCAGATAGGAGCAGTATCCTAATCCCAAGAGGATGGCGATATAACTGCCAGAAAACTTAGACGGATCGACATTTATGACCCTCCCCCCACGCATCAGCCCGACCCATCAAGCAAAATCGAATCGAGCGTTGGGTTCCAGCATGGCTACTAATCATCAACCCTGCAAGATGAAGGGACAACCTTCCCGCAGGGGCCTAGTCCGATTCATATCAATGGTTGTGATTCCGATCGCAACGATCGCCCAACCTTTGATTTGGGTGGGTGCTCTGGCAACACCAGCTAGGGCACTACGGCTCCAAGTGTCACCCACCAATGCTCAGTTGGGCGACACCCTATCTGCGATCGTCCAGTACGATGACCTGACGATTAATGCCAACCCCGTTGTCTCTATCGGCAAGCAGAGCTATCAAACCTTTCCAGTTGGCCCCAATCGCTTTCGCGCACTCCTACCGACCACGCCCCTGGATCAACCCGGAACTCTTCAGATCCAGGCCAGTGGGGGTAGCGAAACCGGAAAGGTTACAGTCAATCTGAAAAAACGCAATTTCCCAACCCAGTCAATCTGGCTGCCTCCCGGCAAAGATGGAGATATTTCTGATGCTGAATATAATCAGGTAGAAGCATTTAAGAAGCTCGTCACTCCCCAAAAATTTTGGAGTGGCCCCTTCCTCAAGCCAAATCAGGGAGCAATCACAGGAGTCTATGGAATTCGACGCTACTACAATGGGGTATTTGCCAAAGACTATTACCACCGGGGAGTAGATTACGCCGGAGCCTATGGTTCTCCCGTGATCGCCCCCGCTGCTGGTCAGGTTGTTTTAGTCGGGCTAGAAAAACAAGGTTTTTTAGTAAATGGCAATATGATTGGTATCAACCACGGACAGGGAGTGACTAGTGCCTATTTGCACCTAAGTCGCATTCTAGTCAAAGTCGGAGATTTCGTGAAAGCAGGTCAGGTGATTGGCGCTGTTGGTGCAACCGGAGCAGCAACGGGTCCCCATTTACACTGGGGGCTTTATGTCAACGGTCTTTCGGTAGATCCTGCTGCCTGGCGAAACAAGGGGTTTGAATAATATTCAATGTATTGAAGCTTTGATTAAGCTGTTACAGCAGACTTATTCTAGGGCAACATTATTCAAGGCAACCCATCCAAATAAATAGCCCTGTGAATTATGGAGGCAATATGAGTATTGAGAGAATCGTGGAGCAGGCACTTCAAGACGGTTACCTGACTCCAGCGATGGAAGCAGAGGTGGGGCGGATTTGTGACACAGCATCAGAGCTTTCGATCGAAGAATACATGGCCCTGGATCGGTTGATGGGAGCTTTATTGACCGGCGAAGTCGTGGCAGTTCCCCGAAAGCAATTTATCAATGTCATGGAAGAATTAGTGCTGACGGAAGCGATTGCCCGTGTTGCAGAAATTGAAGCAACCAGCGACCGCACCCTGGATTTAGGGGATATTGCTGCCTATGCCCTCAACCGACTCCCCCCCCTATATGCCACAACTGAAGAAGGAGCAACCTATCAGCGTCAACGAGCCAAAGAAGATCTCCAAGGATTGATCGCCCAACAGGTTGGAGAAGCCCTTGCCCGCAATCTAGATCGTCCCGAGTTCTTCCCTGAACGGCTACCTCTGGGTAAAAGCTCCGGCGACGAAGTTATTACCCAGGTTAGCGCTCTACTACAGGCCTATGCTCCTAACTTTGAGGCCCATGCAGGCCCGTCTAACTGAATCGTTTAACTGAATCGTTTAACTGAATCAAGGTGAAGAAAGGGGGGAAAGGAACAAATGGAGCGTTCTAGAACCGTTGTTTGCGTTTCTCAGGGGCAATGCCCCCACCCCCCTGCTTAACCCTCTTTTGTCACTTTGGGAATTTTGAACGTGTTTACACCGTTTCAGCCCACGGAAAACCAAGCTTTGACCCCAGTTTGACAAAAGAGGGTTAATCATTAATTTAGGGGACACATCTGTCCCCCGAACCCATTCAGACGATCTTAACGGTGGAAAGCAGGAGCGTACACTTCTAACCCTGATTCCCCACCTTACCCCCGCTCAGTTTTCGTCCGTTCCCTACGGACGTACCGTAACCAGCGTTCCCAGTTTTACCTTCTCGTAAAGCGCTATTACATCCTTATTTCGCATTCTCAGGCAACCGTGAGAAACTGCCTGACCAATCAGGTTTTCCTCGTTAGTTCCGTGGAAGCCGATATGAGTTTGCCCCTCGATCAAGAACCCAATCCATCGTTTACCCAATGGGTTGTCAGGTCCAGCAGCAATCACTTCCTTTGTAATGGGATGGAGCCACTCCGGATTTTGCTGCATCTCAATCACTTTGAAGCTGCCCGTCGGGGTTTCCCACCCGTCTTTCCCCACTGCAAGCGGGTAGCTGGTCAATTTCTTTTTGCCTTGATACAGATAAACCCGACGATCGCTCAAATCTACAGTTAGGGTTGTACTATCCGCAGCCGCAGTCGCAGCACCTACCTGATCAGCAGATTCCCCAGCAGAAACCGTTGAAGGGGATGGTTTCGGTGGAGTAGTAGGAATTGATTGAGCTTGGGGAGCCGTCTGGGCTACCATCGCCTGAGCTAGCACTGTCTTCCTGGCTGCGATTGGTTTAACTACGATCGGTTTCGCTACAACCGATTTAGCAGAGCGCGGCGGCTCCACACCCACACCCGACGCCCAAGCGCGCCACTGGATAACCAGTAAAACAGCCGCTGTCCCTAAACAAAGGAACATGATGCTGCGAGAAATCGAATCATCTCTTACGGTTACCGCCATTGTTTGCCAGTTTAAAGACTCAAATTGCTATTACTGATGTTTAATCTAACCTAAATTCCAATCAATTCAAAAGGTGTGAAATCGAAGGTTTCCAACCCACGCCAAAGATTCGACTAAACTTTATAAGATTTTGAACTTTATTGAAGGGTGCCTATGCAGTAATGGGCACTTTATAAGTAGGAATTTCATTATAGATAATAAGAGATTCTGGAATCCCATTCAAATCTAGTGTATTGCTCAGTAGGCTTACATTAGAAGGGCTCGGTGTGGTTTGATAAAGGAGATGTTTGGTATGTCTGAGAAATTCCTATTGGCTGTAACCATTACTTTCTCACTCAGCCTGTTTATCAGCATCAGTGCCCAATCTTCGCAAGGGGCATTCACGACATCATCACCAGAAAATTTTTCGGTAATAGCAAAAAAACCACAAGGTCGCTCCGTATTCCCTAACACCCATTAAATGGGTAGTATTAAAACCCCTGGCTGGGGGCGAAGCCCCCACCCCCCATCTGCAACTCTTATTTTTAAAGTGATATAGCAGTCCTAAATCAGTGGTGAACAACCAAAATCAGTGGTGAACAAGCAGAGTGGTGAAAGCCTTTCCCTGGCGGGAAAGGCTTTCACCATCCAAACAGGATCGCTATATGACTTGGTGGTATCACTTGAATGACGGACAAGAGTCAGGCAGTAGACGCAGGTAGCGAAGACATTCTTCCGGTTTAAGTTGGCGGGTGCTGCGATCGCGGGCAAGGGCTAATAGCCCTTCCCAGGTTGCTGCCCAGACATAGAGACGTCCATCCTGGCTCAATGTGGCAACGTAATTTCCATCTGGACTAAAGAATGCCTGTCGAATCGGTTCCGGTGTACCCCCCGTTTCCATAGGACGCAGGATTGCTTCTTCTGTCCCGGTTCGGGCGTCCCACAAGCGGGCAGTCCCATCAGCACTGGCGGTGACCAGTCGCTGACCATCGGGGCTAAATTCAGCATCCAGTACAGCGCCTCGATGTCCAGCCAGAATGACTCGAAAATCTCCTGTGGTGGCATCTAGAATACTAGCGGTTCCATCTCCACTGGCAGTAGCCACCAGTTGACCATCAGGACTAAATTGGGCGCTGCTAACCTTTTCTTGATGGAATAGGGTATTAACGATCTTGCCGGAAGAGACTTGCCAGATGCGGGCAGTGCGATCGCGGCCAGCACTGACTATCCACTGTCCATCTGCACTAAAGCTGGCTTGTTCCACCCTTGCCAGATGCCCCTGAAACGTTCTCATCAGCTTGCCCGATGGCAGATCCCATAGGTAAATAATCCGGTCATCTCCAACTCCTAGTAGTTTTTGGTTATCGGCGCTAAACGCAAGTTGGCGAATTGATTTAGGGCCTCCAGTTCCTTTTTGGCGAGTGGATCCATCTGCCTTTCCCTTGATCGACGCAGGTTCTTCTAACCCATGCACCCAGCCCAAGGTTTTATCTGGCTGAACCTTCCAAATTTCTATCCTGTTCCTATCTGTTACGGTTGCCACAAGTTGAGCATCAACACTAAACGCAAACTCTCTCAATCCGGCATTTGCTGAGAGACTTTTTGCCTGAAGGGTAGCTACTTTTGGAGTCAAGCCAGACGCCATCGAGGGTGATGAAGCATTCGTAACCCCAGTGGGTGATGGAAGAGCTCCTATAATTGGGGCGATCGGAGTTGGGGTTACCGATTGTCCTTGAAGTTTAAGTCTTAAAGACTCGATCGATTCACTAACTCGTTTCAGCAAATGAAGGGATTCTCCCAACCAGGAAAAACTGGGGACTTTTATTACTGCCGCTGTTTTGGAAGAAAAAGATGCGGTTGAAGGTTGCGAAAGAACTGATTGTTGTGGGATTGCCCAATTTTTAATTTTACCGTCGATTGCCAGGGTTACAATTTCATCAGCCTGCCCAGAAGCTGTCGGGGCATCTGGCAGGGTGGTACTGGAATTGGTCTGTGAACTCATGGACTGTCCATCGCGGGCAATCATAGCCGCTGTATTTGAAGGATTAATGCCTTTTACGGAATTAGTTTTTTGAAAAGCGAACCGCTGAATCTGTGCACCCGCCATCTTGAATGGAGGGAATTCGCTTCCCATCTCTGCTGCCCACAATCGCACCAAACCATCAGCACTGCCGGTTGCGATCAAAGAACCGTCAGGACTGAACTGAACGGATTCCACCTGACCAGAATCTCCCCGCAGGTTTTCGATTTGCCGACCAGTTTGGGCATTCCAAATCCGCACACTGTTCGTTAAACGATCATTCCCAGACTCCTGACTGGCAGTGACCAGGCGCTGACTATCTGGACTAAAGGCGATCGCATCCCGACCTTCTTTGCCTCCGGTTCCGTCGGAATTATCTAATTGAGTTTGTAGCTGACCTGAGGTCACACTCCAAAGAGAAATCTGGTGGTTGCGACCTACGCTGGCAAGGAGTTGCCCATCCGGGCTGAATAACACCTGGAATGAAGATGGGGAAAGAGGTTTAAGTAATTTACCATCCGTCATCCCGGAATGTTTGCCAGCAAAAGACTGAGTGGGATAAACCAGGGTATAAAGCACCTGACCCGTACCAACTCGTAAAAGGCGAACGCTGCCATCTTCACAAACTGTGGCAACTAGTTGACCATCAGGACTGAAGGCTGCGTTATATATTGGCTTGGAATGACGAAACACCTTCAAAGAACGGCCAGTGCTAACTTGCCAAATGCGAACGGCATTTCCACCAGCGGTTAACAGCTGTTTCCCATCTGGACTGAATTCAAGACTGTAGATGGGATCAGGAGTGGAGAAAGTGGTTTGGATTTGCCCACTGTCAGCTTGCCAGATTCTTACCGTGTGATCCGTACTGGCAGCCGCGATCCATTGTCCTGTAGAACTGAAGGCCTGTTTTGTAATAGTCTTTCCAGCGTTGTCTAACTCAAACTGCAGCGCACCCGATTCCGTAGACCAGACCCGAACCTGGGCAGACTTCTGGGCGATCGCTGCGAGTTGTTTGCCATTAGAGCTGAACGCGAGAGACCCGATCGGTAGGGGGGAAGATGACGCCTGCTTTTCCTCCCATTTCAGTACTTTCTCAACGGATTGGGGCTTCACCGACCAGAGCCGAATAGTGCCGTCTTCTCCCGCCGTAGCAAGTTGCTGTTGGGCGGGGTTGAAACTAATTTGATGAACTGCCCCCTGATGTCCCCGGAACTCTGCCTGGATCTGGAGCTTTTGCAGGGCAGCTCGCAAACTTGACTGGGCTTCATAGGTTCGGCCTCCCTGTTCGGCAGCAAGGCGGCTAATGAGTAAGGCAGTAGTAGGATCGCCATTCGGTTCCTGGAGAATCGATTGGGCGATCGCTGCCTGTTGTCGAGACGTGGCGACTCGTAACTGATAATCTTTCTCGACCTGGTTTTTTACGGCTGTCCGATATTGCACAAACGTCACTACCAGGGCCGCCAATAGGGTACAGGGAACCACCATTTGCAGCAGCCGTAGCTCTTTCTGAGTGCGACGGCTTTCTTCCCGGCTGATAGCAACAAACCGTTGCCCCAGGGCAGACATTTCGTCGGGATGGGAAATCAGATAATCCTCCGCATCAGCCAGGCGATCGCCCTGGAGCAGATACTCAGTCGAACGGGGTTCTTGAGCGTTATGCCATTCTCTTGCCGCATGTTCAAAGCGCCGCTGACGTCGGAGCATTTCCCGGTTTTCATCGAGCCAGCACCGTAATAGCGACCAATTTCGAATCAGGGTTTCATGGGCAACGTCCACGGTTTCCTGGTAGGGGACGCCAACAGACTGCGACGTTGTCACATCCGTCAATTGATTGGCAGGCAGTTGGGTTAACCCGGCAATCAGGCTGCGATCTTTCTCCAAAGCCGTTGCCTGGGTCATGGGGGACGTCCATCTCTGGGTCCCTCGATGGGGAGACTTCGCGTGACACATTTGTGCCAGACGCAGGGCGGTTGACACGTTCGCGATCCCCTGGTCAATCCGCTCCTGATAACGATTGATAGCAGCAGTCTGACTGGTCACAACCAGCTTTGCCGTAACTAGCTTTTCTAAAACTTGCTCAACCAACTCTGCTGGAAATCGGTGACTCACCAGCTCAGATTTAAGAATTCGACGGCGGGTATCTTCTGTCCCTTCTCCCAATTGAGTCAGGGCAATAAAAATCCGTTTAGCGACCCGTTGCTCCTCTGGGTTGAGGCTGTAAAAAATCTCATTTGCCCGTTTCTGAAGGGTGCCTCGCACACCACCTAGTTCTGTATAGGCATTCAGGGTTAAATGGGCAGGTCCCCCATTAGGGTCTGGTTGTCGCTGTTTCCACAGTTCTAGCAGGGTATATTGCAACAATGGCAATTCGCCAGGTGCACCAACCACATCCAGCAAAATGTTGTAGACCAGATTGGGATCGCATACCAGACCTGCCCGGTGAGCAGGCTTCACAACGGAGGCTTTGATCTGCTCGTAGGTAAGAGGAGTGACGGTGACCAGATTTTGCTCGATTTGCTCTGCCAGCCCGTTGTAAAGGGAGCATTTGCCGAAAAAGTCTGCTCGTAAAACGATGACAATAGTGAGGCAATCGCTGGCCTCTTGCATTGCGGTGAGTAAGGAATTAAAGAATCGATGGCGATCGCGCTCGGCTTGAGGTCCCTGGCATAGGGTAAAAGCTTCCTCAAACTGGTCGATAATCAGCAGCAACCGGGAATTTCTGCCGTATTTTGACGAGATCAGGCTGGCGCGAACTAGAT
>JBAUTA010000690.1:0-1779 GCA_049581985.1 Kovacikia sp. | reverse complement strand
TAATCACAATTCCAGAACGGTTTTCCACAATCCGGTTATCGGCTAACAGAGGAGCCGCACTATCACTAATTGCAAACCCAAATCCGGTTTTCTGGCAAACATTTCGTCGCCATTCGCCCTTGGCAGTGCGCACGATCGTAAAGCCATTGGAAGCATTCTGAATTGCTACGTTATCTAGCACCGCAGGGCTGGCACTCCCCGTGGCAAACACCCCTTCTCGCTTGTTGTTAATGAAGGTATTGTTCGCGATCGTTGGATTTGTCGATTCCACCCATACGGCTGTCCCCCGGATTTCCAGATTAGTGACCGTTACTCCCCGCAGTTGGGCATCGGTATCAAGCTGGAAGGTAACATTCTGGTTGGCAAAGGTTTTACTTAAAAACTTACCGCTGCCTGTTACCACAATGCCATTGCCCTTAGTGGCCTCATTCCCCAAAACCGTCACCCCTGATGGAATCGCCAGCGGAAATGTCTCTCCACTGGCTGCACTATACGTTCCCGCTGCCAATTGAATCGTTGTTCCGGCCTTTGCTTGCTGTAAGGCTCGGGCGATCGTCTTAAAAGGAGCAGCCTGGCTACCATTGTTCCCGTCGTTGCCAGTGGTTGGATTTACATAGAGGGTTATAGATACCGTTGAAACCATGATAGTGAGTAGGTAAAGAGTGGGTAGGGTAGAGGGCGGGGAAAATCTTCAGCTAGTTCATGAGGTCAGCCACCCTGCATAATCTGGATCAGCCTGTTTGCGTTAGCAATCCCGGTTAAGTCTTATATAGTCATCCCCATTTAAAGAGCAAATACTAAAAAGCAAATACTAAAAAGCAAATACCGCAGATGGAAACTGGGGGGCTGGGGTTTCACCCCTGGCTGGGGGCTTCGCCCCCCGTCTGCGACTTTTATTGTTTAAATTGGTATCACTTTTCATGAGGCAGATTTAGGAGGGCGGCTCTTTCATAATTTTCCTCTCTTATAGCAGTTTGCAGATCAATGGAACCGAAGGGGTAGGGGGCTGCCCCCATCTCCCTTACCCCACCTATCTACCTGGTAAGGGTTGGGCCGCTCATGGCGATCGGGCTTCGATCCTGTTCAGCACCTGGTCAGGGACCCCAGTCAGCACTCGATCAGCCGTAAATTGAGCGGAACTGAATCCCTAGACCTTCTCCTGATACCAATTTAAAAAATGAAGGTTGCAGCTGGGGGTGTGGGGGTTTCGCCCCTAGCCAGGGGTGGAACCCCTGCCCCCCGTCCCCAATCTGTCCTGTTCGTTATTTAAATTGGTATAAGACCTGTGTCATTTGGATTGAGGCGTGAAACCTGACACCTGCTTGGGTTAGGCCACCGCCAACCCATCCTGCAGGCAATATCAGGAAGAATGGTGGAAAACATTCATCCTCGTTTTCCCCCGGCTATCCAATAAATCTCTTGCATTTAATCCTGCCTGCTCTCATACAATAAATGGAAAAGATTGGGGAAGGACTTGAAGTAACGCTGTGGGAACACCCATGCTCACCCTTGTTTTAATTTTGAATGGGCTGATTGGTCTGGGGTGTCTGCTGATAGCATGGCAGCTTTGGATGCTCAAGAATCGGTTTGCACGGGCAGCGGATATTCTGATCTCGGTGGAGAAATCCGTGCATCGGGTGCTTCATGGTGCACCAGGTTACATTGGTAGAGGGCAGTCGGGCACCCATCGACTGCGGCACAATCTCAAGCAATTGGAACCGCAATTGCAGCGCATCCAACAGATGATGACATTGCTGAGTGTAGGAGTGAGTTTGGGTC
>JBAUTA010000689.1:0-3858 GCA_049581985.1 Kovacikia sp. | reverse complement strand
CTCCCCTCCCCTCCCCTAATTAAGCCATCTTCCCCCGTTGCCCCAAATCTTTAGCCCAATAGGAGCTTTTACCCTCTGGTGAAAGCGTGTATTATGCAAGGCATCCTATTTTTAATCTGCTGAATTTGTGAGTAACCAAATATTTCAACCTCAGTCTCATCAGCCCTCTCTTCAGACTAGAGTGAGGCTGCTTCGTTCTCTGGCGGGTGTTGGTGTGACTGCCGGCCTGGTTGCTTCGGTAGTTCCTGCTCCGTCAGCGATCGCCATCCCTTCCCCCTTTCCCCACACCACGGACTATAAGCCCACCATAGGCGATTTCAATCGGTGCAGTTCCCGCCTACTAGACCTGAAACTGCCCCCAGACGAGGCAACTTCTGCCTGTGCTAGAGCGCTCCAGCCCAGCTATTTGTCCAAGTGTGTGGTCAAAGTCAGTAAGGACGGTGGAGTGGCTGCAACCGATGCGCTTGCCGCTTGCCGTAGAGTCCGACGACCGGATGAGTTGGCCTCCTGTGTGGTGCAGATTCACAGCAAGGTAAAGGCGGCGGCGATGGCAGAGGTGTTGGACAACTGTACCCGCAGTCTCTTCCCCGATCGCTTTGCGGATTGCGTTGTAGGAACGACCCAGGCAGCAAAATTGCCCCCCACCGATGTGATCAATACCTGTATCAGTGGTGGCTATCTCCCCCGCGAAGTCGATCCGACCTTTATTCCCTACCCCCTCACCTCGGTTGAGCCGCCCACCCAATCCCTGGAAAATCTGCCGCCAACAACGCCTCCCCCGTTCGCCAATCCTTCAGTGACCCCTGCCCCCAGTTCTCCCTCTGAGGTGGTTCCACAGAAGTATTAAGGGCTTTGCCCCTCCCGAAGCCGGAGCTATCTTTACGCAAAAGTCGCTGAACCCCTGACCCAGCCTGAACTACCCTCATCTCCCAGCCCCTTGTCCCGTGCTGGGAGATGGGGCTGGGGCCATTTGGACGTTCCTAACCGCCTGTCAATTGCTTAAACGATTCATTTTTCCAGATTTCCTCAAAGGCGGGTTCTGTCTTAGCATCCTCGCGGTATCGTGAGTTGAGCTTGATGGCCTGCTCCAGGTTCTTCAACGCGAGATCAACTTTGCCTTGAAAGGCATAGCAGGCTGCCTTGTTATAGTGGGCGCTGGCGTAATCTGATTTCAGCTTCAGCGCTCTGTCAAAGCAGGCAAGGGCATCCTTATCTCGCCCTAGCTGCATCAAGGCATATCCGCGCTTATCCTGGGCTTTATAAGAGTCGGGTTGCAGTCGAATCACCTCATCTAGCGAGGTGATTGATTCCTGATGCCGACCTAAGGCCTGTAGCGCCATGCCTCGATTTAACCAGGCAACCGCATTTCCCGGTTGAAACTGGACTGCCCGTTCAAAGGAATCAAACGCTTCCTTTTGGCGCTGTAACGAGCCCAAGGCCACACCCCGGTTAACCCAGGCTTCTGCATAATCCCGCTTGATTGCTAAAGCTTTGTCGTAGGCGGCGATCGCATCCTTATATCGTTTCAGTCTTGCTAAGGCGAGTCCCTGACTAAACCAGAGAGTTTCATTCTCCGGCTGAAGTTGAATCGCTTTGCCCAAAGACGTGAGGGCCGCTTCATTCTGTTGCAGCTTTTGCTGGGCCAATCCCCGCTGATGCCAGACATCCGCATTCCCTGGCTGAATTTCAATCAGCTTATCGTACTGGGCCAGGGCTTCTTCGTAGCGTCCCGCCGAAAACAGTGAATTTCCCCCGTTGATCAGCTCGGCAGGATCTAGAAACAATTCTGGATGCAGAAACTTGAGGGATTCAACTTGCTCGGTTAACCCCTGGACCGTCTGTTGAACTTCCGTCACCGCTGCTTCTGAAACCGGAGAGGCCTTCGCTAATTGCTTTAAGATCCCATCTTTTTGCTGTTGGGCAGCGGATTGCAGCTCTGTCAACCGGGTCGAGAATTCCGCTTCAAGCTGCTTCAGGGTTTGCAGGGAGGAGTTAGATTGCTCGCTGGTTTGCGATCGCAACTGAGCGACCTGGTCAGCAAACTCAGCCACCATTTTTTCCAGATTATCCAAAATCTGCACTTGCTGCTGTTGTAACTGCTTTTGAGCCTCCGCTTGCAGTTCGGAAAGCTGAGGGACAAAATCAGACTTGAGCTGTTCCAGATTTTCCAGGATTGAATCCCTACGTTGTTCAATCGTAGATTCCAGTTTAGAGAGTTGATCCATCAACTTGCGCTCAGACCGGGTAAGATTCTGGATCATTTGCTCACGCTGCTGCTTCACGTCCGATCGTAAATCTGAAATTTGAGGGTCAAACTCAGACTTGGTGAGCTCCAGGGCTTGCAGAATCGAGTCTTTTTGCTGCTGTACAGCATTTTGCAAGTCTAAAAGTTGGGCGTTAAATGTCCGTTCTGAAGCTCTCAGTCTTTCAAGCACCTGATCCTGTTGGGATTGGATATCGGTTTGTAACCCGTGCAGTTGCGGGGAAAACTCCGCCTTCAGGGTTTCTAAACTGCTTAGAATGGAGTCTTTCTGCTGCTGGGCAGCACTTTGCAACTCCCACAGTTGGGTATTAAACACCCGTTCCGATTCCCGGAGTTTTTCAAGCAGTTGCACCTGCTGCTTCCTGGCATCTGACTGCAACCCGTTTAGTTGGGGAGCAAACTCAGATTTCAAGGTTTCCAGACCTTTTAGAACAGAATCTTTCTGTTGCTGAGCAACGCTCTGTAACTCCCGGAGTTGAGCGTTAAACACGCGCTCAGACTCCCGCAGCCTTGCAAGCACCTGCTCCTGCTGTCTTTGGACATCGGCATGGAGCCCGTGCAACTGAGGTGCAAACTCAGCCTTGAGCGTTTCCATAGTTTGCAAAATCGAGTCCTTTTGTTGCTGCGCGCTGGACTGGAGCTTAGAGAGTTGGGCAAGAAAATCTAACTCCGATCGATTTAGGTTTTGGAATGTAAACTCCTGACGTTGCTGCACAGATGTCTGTAATTCCGCAAGCTGAATCACAAAGTCTGACTCTAACTGCTCCAGTCTTTGGCGGATCGTGCCATATTGGGATTCTAAACCCGTAAGGATTTGCGCTTTCGACTCTACCACTTCGGCAACCGTGCCAGAAAGCGTTTCGCGGTTAGTCTTGATTTCCTGCTGCAGCGTATCGGCTTCCTGGGCGATCTCATCCGCCGTATCTTCAATCTCCTGCAGAATCACTCTTGTCTCTTCCCTGGCTTTGATAATTTGTTCCTCTAAATCATCTAAGCCTTCCAACTGCTCCTTTGCCCTGGTCGCCAGTTCTTGAACTACCGCACGGCGAAGTAGCCAGAGTGCCACGATCGCCCCACCCGTCAGCAACACCAATAGCCCCAGCAGGATGTTGAACAGGGTCACCATCTGATTCAAAGTTTGATTGACTTCAGCCTGGGCAGACAAGGGTGAGGAAGTGGCCTGGGGTGACTGCTGACCTTCCTTTTGGGGTTCCTTTACTTTCTGAGCCGCAGGCGCTTGAGCCAGGAACCGATCAGCAGCCTCTGGCCCTTCAGGGTTAGCGCTGGCAACTCCAGCTGACAAAAGGAAAATAGAAAGAGCAATACCGCTCCGCCATAAAAAAGCAGAGGCTTCTTGATTCTTGCGCTTCATCAGGAGCATCCTTATCTGTCAGTTGGATTGTGTCAATCATCCCATCCTTAGATTAGCCAAAATGGTCGAATAATGGGCAGGAGGAGTGAGGAGTGAGAATTCATAAGTAGGTCGGCCTAAGTAATGGGAATTAATGGGAAGAAGGGGGTTGGGGGCTGCGCCCCCAGGTAGGGGGCTTTACCATCTCCACCTCCACTAACATCTTCAGTTTAATTGCGCCCAG
>JBAUTA010000688.1:0-3344 GCA_049581985.1 Kovacikia sp. | reverse complement strand
GCTCCTTTCTTTAACGAGATGGATGGAGAGATGATGGCTCCATCCAGAGTCCCAGAAGAGAACTCGATCGAAGCATAAGGTGATAGGTAGGTGCCTACTAAGGTCGCATCCTTTGACACCTTAAGCCCTTTGCCTTTGGGTGAAAGGATGTTGAAAATGACGTTAGAAGCTGTGATACCGCCTTCTAGCCGGATTCCACTGGAAATATTTTTGAGTTCGATGGAATCTTTCACATTAATCAGGAAGTATTCATTACTTCCGCCCCGGAGGGTGAGAAATTCATTACGGTCAGTCAGCTTAATCGAATCTAAATTAATGATATTCAGCCCTTGAGTTTCCTTCGGCGCTGTACCAATAATGGTTGTTGATTGAGTGATCGTTCGTCCGACTGTCTGGGTCGGTTTGAAGGTTGCTGCCAGGGCCGAAGCATTCAGGACGGTATTCACAGCTCCTGCTAGTGACAGTTGCTGTTTACCTCCCTTAATGTTGACTTCCTGTTTTCCAGATTCTTTCACGAATGAATCAAGAAAGTATGATCCGGTAATTGTACCTTTTGAGAAATCTTGAACCCCTGTGCTAGCAAGTCCGACATTCCCAAAAATGGTTGTTTTGTAATCGTCGATTGAGAACTTATTCCCAGACCCTAGTCCAAACGCAGCATAGTCTGCAGCCCCGCCTAGATTTAAGAAACTAGGGGAAACTGTTTTGAATCCTGTGACTTTTAGGATTTGACTTTGACCAACCCGGTCTAGACTACTCCAGGTGGAAATCAAAAGGTCTCCTGTCAGGGGATCGGTAACAACACTCAACACTGAATTGTTGGGCGCTTGAGAAGGGTTCCCGGCATTTTCGAGGAAGACCTTACGAGTACTAACGATGGGGTCACCAGTGGCTGGATCGAGGTCATAGGCAGCGATCGTGCTTGTATCGTATTCCGCAACCAGTAGGGTATCCTTGGCAAACCCTGGATTTCCTCCCTTAATGTACGTAAGCGTATCAACTCCACCACTGAGCGTGACAAAAGACGATGGTTTAGCAATATTAAACGTGCCTGAACCATCCGGCGTAATGGTCGTGGTGTAAATTTTGCTCTCTGTGTAAGAGGTGATTTTGAACTGACCAGCCCCCGTAAAGCCTGTAGGGACAAAGGTAACTGCACCTGTGCCATTAATCCCAAGGGTGCTCAAATCAATGAACTTACTGGGGCTAGTTTGCCCCTTTTTTATTTGACCGATCTGGTTCGCCGGAAAAACGGTGTAGAATAGCACACTTTCATCGGGACTGGCCGTTAAACCAGCATCGATACCAGCTAAAAGGTTACCTGGGTTAGGGGGGGCTGTGGACAAAAATTTGAATTCGCCAAATCCAGTGATACTGTTATTCCTATCACGATGTACGGGAAGAGCGTATATTTTTGAATTTGGTAAACCTGCTGGGCCACCAATGAGCAGGGTATTGGGGTCGCTGGAGCGAAAGGTCAATGCACCGCTAGAGCCCAGCCTTTGATTCGGAGAAAGACCAAGAGGAGGGGGAGTTAACGGGATTGGAGCCGCTCCTAAATCTGTGACTGAATAAAGACCAGTAAAAGCGGCTCCTAAGGTTGGCCCTAGGATGGGGGTGGTTTGAAGAGTTTGCAACATATTATCGTCTAGTGGTGGTGAATGATGGACAGTATGGAACGTGTTGCGATCGTAAGGATTTCTCTCACACCTAAAGCGTTGGGTTGATGCATGGCCCTGAGTCTAGTTGGGTGGGTGTAACTTCTCTTGGTTTGACACCATTAACAGGGTCCATCTTTAATGGCTGCCGTATCTTTTAGGGGTTAAGCCACTAATTGATGCCTACTAATCAAGAAAAAGGACAGCACCACCTCAACTAAAGCTGCTAAGGCTCCCCAAAAGCTGAATCGATACGGGGGGGTGATAAACTTACCTATTTCAGTGCCATTCGGTTATCGACTGATGTTATGCCGATTTAACCAGTGCTCGTTGCCTATCTACTCCACCGCCTGGGGCACCTCCCCCTTGCCAGGGGGAGGTTGGGAGGGGGCCGATCTGCCGCATTCTCCAATTAAATTGGTATTAAACATCTCTTACCGATAGGGGACTACATAGAAGGAATTCTGGTTGATTTGAGTTCCACCGCTTAATGAAATAGACGGTGAGATGATTTCTCCAGTCAGGGTTCCAGAGGAGAAGTCGATCGACGCACGAGGTGCTAAGTATGTCCCGACTAACGTCGCACCACCTGAAACTTTAAGACCGGTTCCTGAGGGGGTAAGCAGATTGAAAATGACGTGGGAAGCAGTGACACCACCGCTCAACCGAATACCACCTGAAGCGTTTGTGAGTGTAATTGAATTAGTCACATTAATCAGGAAGTAGTCATTGCTTGTCCCATTCAACGTCAGAAACTGATTAGGACCTGTAAGGTTAATGGAGTCCAGGTTAATGATATTCAGCCCTTGCGTTTGTGACGGAGCTGTACCATTGATGGTTATGGATTGGGTGATTTTTGAGGTAATTGTTTGGGTCGGTGTATAGGTTGCGGCTAAAGCCGAAACATTTAGCGCGGAGTTTACGGCTGCTGCAAGCGAGCCAGTTGCAGTACCGCCTTTAACCTTAACGTTGTTACTTTTCTTATTGTTCGCTAACGGATCGACAAAATAGGATCCCGTGACTTGACCATCTGAGAAATTCTGAGTGCCGTTAGCCGCAAGTCCTATATTCCCTGTGATGGTTGTTTTGGGGTTGCTCATGGAGAATTTGCCACCAGAACCCAGATCAAAGACACCAAAATTGCTGGCATTGCCTAAATTCAAATTCAAGGGATTAGGCGCAGGCGTATTGTATCCCTTGACTTGCAGAATTTTACTTTGACCATCCCAGGTGGAGATTAAAAGGTCTCCTGTCACTGGGTCGGTAACGGCGCTCAGCACCGAATTGTTGGGAGCTTGCGGCGGGCGACCAGCATTTGCGAGAAACACCTTCCGCGTGCTGACAATGGGGTTGCCAGCGGCATCAAGGTCATAGGCCGCGATTGTGGAGGTGTCATATTCTGCCACCAAAAGGCTATCTTTGGCGAACCCTGGATTACCGGCTTTGATATAGGTAATACTATCGACTCCACCACTCAGTTGGACATAGGAGGTTGAGTAGGGAACAATATTAAACGTCCCTTTACCATCCGGGGTGATTGTGGCGTCGTAGATTCGACTGTCCAGGTAGGAAGTAATTTTGAGATGACCAGCGCCTGCAAACCCAGTCGGCACAAAGGTGATCGAGCCGCTGCCATTAATCCCAAGTGTACTTAAATCGATGAATTTATCGGGCTTTGTACTACCC
>JBAUTA010000687.1:0-8737 GCA_049581985.1 Kovacikia sp. | reverse complement strand
ATCAATTAGGGCGGCAATTAACGACGTAGTGAAGGTGACATCGTAGGTGGACAGGGCAACTGGGCTGGTGGCAATCCGCCAGAACTCCCCAGGTCCAACGGTTGTTGCCTTGAGCAACATTGCCAGGACTGGCATGAATAGCATTACTGTCAGATACCCAAACATAATGCGCCAGGTCCAGGGCGCATGAATGATGGGATGCAGGAACGCTTTCCATAGAGGTGTATTTTGAGGACTTTCCTGAGAAGGAAAAGAAGAAGGAGCCATTTTAGGTGTCAGGTGTCAGGTTCAAAGTGTCAGGTAGTAATTCAGGAGATCGGTTTTGTGCCTCAACCCAACCGACGCAGGTCTGATATTGAAGCGGTTGGGGGAAAGATCCCCGACTTCTTGGAGGGACTCTGATTGCGACTGATGGAATCAGAGTCAGGAAGTCGGGGATCTACTGAGAGCGTCTAGGCTAGCTAAGAGTTGATTGATCAAGTAGGCTGAATGTCATGCTGGGTAGAGTTTTATGGAACGAACCACCTCGGTCTCTTGCGAAAGTCTGAGATCCTTCACGACGCTGCATTTCGTTCAGGATGACACGATCGTTGATCAATCACCTTTCAGGGTTATCGCTTGATTGCGGACTGAACTTGATCAAAAATAGCCCCATCCGCAAAGAATTTCTCCTGGGCATCTTTCCAGCCACCAAAGTCTTTGATCGTTCCTAGAGTTTTCACAGGTGGATATTTATCAGCAAATTCCTTCTCTTTGGAGATATTTCCAACGGGTCTAAACCCAACTTTGGCAAATTCTGCCTGCGCTGCTGGAGTAAACAGATATTTGACAAACGCCTCTGCGACTTCGCGAGTGCCATGCTTATCAACATTCTTATCAACGACAGTCGTGGGGGTGTCGATGGAAATATTGACATCAGGGACGACATAATCGATTTTTTCACCCTTTGCCTTTGCTAGAATCACTTCGTTTTCGTAATTCACCAAAGCATCTCCTTGTCCTTGTTTGGCAAAGGCGTCTGTCGATTCTCGCGCATCCTTTGCCAGGATAGCGACATTGGCATAAGCCTTAGTCACAAAATCCTTCGCTTTAGCTTCATCTCCCCCTGTTTTAAGCACATAATCCCATAGGGCCAAAAAGTTCCAACGGGCACCACCAGAGGTTTTAGGATCCGGAGTAACCCATTTGACATCAGGACGGGTCAAGTCTGCCCAGGTCTTGATATTTTTAGGATTACCTTCTCGGACAATGATAGCTGCAACAGTTTCGCCTACCGTGCCATTATTGGGAACCTTCTTATCCCAGTCGGCATTGACAAATCCGGCTTTAACCAGTTTAAGCACATCTGCACCCACTGCTAGATGAACTACGTCAGCTTCTAGACCATCAATAATTGCTCTTGTTTGAGAGCCTGATCCCCCATAGCTTTGCTTAAAGGTGACAGTTTGACCTTTTTCTTTCTTCCACTGTTCAATAAATTTAGGGATGATGGCGTCGTGAGCCGCTTTAGGAACAGCATAGCCAACCAGAGTTAACTCCACATCTTTTTTCTGATCTGCAACCGGACTGGCTCCCCCTGCCGAACTTGGCGTGGAGGTGGTGTTGCTTCCAGGCGAGCAGGCTGCCACTGCCAGACTCAACGCTGCTCCGATTAAAAAGAGTGATACAAAGCCTTTGACTGAATTGAGCCTGAACCCGATCGCGATCCGGTGAATGACGCGTTCCCCATAGTTCATGGCGGATTGCCAGAATTTCATGTCCCTGTTCTCCCTAATTTACGGTTTGCCAGTAGGAATACCGTATTTAATAACTGATTTTCTATTCTACAAATACAGCTGTAAAAAGGCAAGAAAAAAACCCCCTTAACTTTATCGGCAAAGGGGGCTTTAGGGGCCAATGCGATCGCTCTAACGGCTAATTGCGTTTGGAGCATTCTCTGCCTGATGTATTTTTGGGGGATGTTCTGTAGGGTTATTTTCTAATGACACGATTGTGCTATGGTCGTGTCTCTCCTCGTCCGTTCAGGAAAGCGGTGATGGACGCGCACCCAATAGTCCAACATGCGAAAGGGAATGGTGAGATCGGGTTGGGTTTGAAACTCGATATGGAGAACGATACAAAGATTGTCCGATTAAGTAGGTAGCTGTAAGAAGGGGGAGTGGGGGCTGCGCCCCCAGGCAGGGGGTTCCATCCCCTCCACCCCCAAACTCATCTTTTATTTAATTGTGCCCAGCTACTTAGTAGATTCTGGGTTTCGACTCCGCTCGACCCTCTTCGCATTGGCAGCTTGAGCATTGAGCGAAGTCGAAATGCATCTTATAGCATTGCCCCGGCCTACCTGAAATTGCTGGCAGTGATGCTACTGGCTTGAACTCCAACGAGGGAAGCCAGTTTCTCAGAGCCTGCACCGATCAGTGTGTTATTGCCATTCTGGGTGATCGTTAGATCGTTGAACGTCAAACCTGCTGTCAGGTTAAAGCGGGTCGAACCTGCGGAGACGTTGTAAATGGTATCGTTGCCATTGCCGCGTGCCAGAGCGATCGTGTCCTGACCACTGCTTAAGGTAATGGTGTCGTTGCCAGCTCCCCCATCGATGAAGTTAAGGCCAGCGCCCACCACGATCGTGTCGTTGCCAGTCCCACCATAGATAGTATTGTTGCCGCCGTAGGCATAGATTTTATCGTTGCCGTTGCCGCCATCGATGTAATCATTGCCCGCACCGCCGTACAGTTCATCGTTGCCATCTTCACCAAAGAGGATGTCATTGCCACCATTGCCAAAAATCTTGTCGTTCCCTGCCCGACCATAGATCGTATCGATTCCCGCAGTCCCTTGAATGGTGTTGTTGCCAGAGTCGCCAAAAATTTCGTTGATGTTGTTCACCGTAATGGTCAAGGTTTTATCTAAGCTCAATCCACCCTGGTCAGTTGTGCGAACTCGGATGCTGTAGCTAGACTGCGTTTCGAAATCCGGTGAGAGATTGATTTTCAGTTGATTGCTGGTAATCGTGAATGCGCTGTTGTCCCTATCCCCTGCACCCGATACCAGACTGTAGGTAAATGTGTTACCCGGATCAGGATCGGTTGTGGTGAAACTGCCAATTAGCGTATTTACTGGAACATTCTCATCAATGCTTGTTGCACTCAAGGCTAGGGCCGTTGGGGCAGTGTTAAACAGGAAGCGGGCTACTGAGGGATCATGGTCGCTGACTTGATCGGCAAACTCAGAGTTAATGTGAACGACATCAAATCCATTCAATTGATTGAACAGATGATTACTAGTAAGGATGTGATCCAGCGTTTGAGCATTTCCCTGGAAGTTATAGGTGTACCGCTCGTTTTCTGGTAGCGTTTCAATCAGGGTTTTTAACCCGGCCCCTTCCAGAATCGTGAGTGGGTTAGAGAACTCAAAGTCGTTCAGGTCACCCGCCACAATCACATTGGCATTGGGATTGGTAGACAGGATATTCTGCACATAATCTTTGACGATCGTGGCTTGTTGGTTGCGTTGATTTTCGCTACTCAGGGTCGGCGGCTGGTTGGGCCCAAACAAGGGCTGGTCACCCCCCTTGGAGTTAAAGTGGTTGCCGATGACGGTCACTTGCTGACCGTTGAATGTGAATGTGCCCACCAGCGGCTTCCGGCTATTGGCAAAATCATCACCTGGGAAGGAATCGGCTTCTGCGGGATTGGGATCGGTTAACCGTTGCAGGGAACTTTCGACAAAGCTGACCCGATTGGGGTTGAACAGGAAGCCAACGCGAATATTGCCACCGGGTTCACCACCATCCTGGTTATTCACCGGATCGATCTGGCGATATTGGTATGTGGGTCCTCCGGCTGCTGCGATCGCGTTGATCAAGGTCTGATAGGTTAGGCTGGCATCAACCACACCATTATTCGTCGGACCGTTGTTGTCCTGAACTTCCTCCAGACTGATGATGTCGGGGGACTTCAAATTCGTGACGATCGCACTGGCCAGGGCATTGAACTTGGAGGCTCCATCTCCCGGATCGAGGTTCTCGACGTTGAAGGTAGCAACCGTGAGTTGATTGGCATCTCCCACCAGCGGGGTAATTTCCTTCGTCAAAGGACTGGGTGCAACCACCGTCGGAGTGGTTGTGGGCAATACTTCGTAGTTGTTGAAGTTGTAATCTACCACCCCCACGATCGGGCCGAGTTGCGCTCCCACACTCACCTGGGGCATGCCCCCACTAAACAGATTGTCATCAATTTGAATCCGTTCCGGGTTGAAGTCGGTTGGGGTGATCAGGCTACCGCCACGGGCGGTTTTGCTAGTCGCATTGGCTCCGTTATCGGCCAGCACCCAAACTTCACCAAAGCTATTGGTGGGACTGGTTGCAACCGGATTATTGATCTGTACCCGCATCCCTTCCAGACTTTCGTAGAAGTCAATGCCATCCTGAGCCGGATCAAAGATGCCGCTGGTTTCAACATTGCTGGCATCGTTTTCAATCACGGATGGGGGAATAGGGCGGCCCCCGTTACCCAGAACGATCGCGGCAGGCAGCGCGTTGCCGGAGGATAGCTTGTTAATCGTGGGACTGGTAATTTCAGTTGTCGTCAGGTTATTGCTAGAACCACCGGGACGGAACTCCGTAACCCGACCACTCACTTGCACATAATCACCTACCGCAACCGTTGGACGGGAACTGGTGAAAACAAAGATGCCTTCCGAGGTGCGAATGTCCGTATCCGGATTGGGGTCTTGTAAATAAAATCCATTGCTCGCAACGGCAGTGACAATTCCCGGCACATTGGTAACGTTCTGACCTTCCAGGGGAGAGCGATGGGCTGCCCCCTGGATGTCGTGAATGCGGGCGCTAGGAGGCTGATCGTCGTTCGTGATGGTCAGCACTGCATTGGGTTGTTTCGTCCCAATCACGCTCCCCACGCCAGGATTCACCAAACTCAGGTTGACGGTTTCGTTGCCTTCCGGGATAAAGTCTCCCGCGATCGGAATTTGCACATCTTTGAACGTTTCACCGGGATTAAACGTAACGGTGATCGGGCTGTTGTTGTAGTCTACCGCCGCCCTGTAGGTATCCGGGTTGAATAATGCCAGCAGTTGCCCCCCTTCCACTAACTCGGTGCCGTTGGCGTAGTGGGCTTGCACATCCATGAGGAACCAACCGGGCCCCAGAATATTCTGGGCATCAATGATGCCGGATGATTCTTCATCCTGGGTGAGGAAGTTAGCTGCACCGGGAGTAAAGCGGGCCGGATCGTGTTGGGCAATTGGGGTGAGTGTGTCGGTGGCAATGTCATACTGCCAGATCTTACCGATCTGCGCCTGGTTCCCAATATCTTCCTGGAGCAGGATGTGACCATAGCGATCAATGGTCAGGTTGTCAAACATCTTCTGCCCTTCTGTCCCATCCAGCAGCATTTCGATCGTGCCGCCTGCTTCAGGGTTGCTCGGATCGTCAAAGCGGAGTCGCCAGAGACGGCTCGGCCCCGTGAAACTGTTGGTGGTTGTAAAGTAGAAATCCTTGGGGTTGGATGGGTCCCAGGTGCCATCTTCCGGACGCAGGAAGCTAGTTATCCCGGCAGCTTCACTGGCGGCATCCAGTTGTGCCCCCGTCAGGTTTTGCACAGTACCCAAATCTGCCAGGTTGAAGCGGGTGCCCGTTGCCAAAGCGGTCGTGTTGCTTTCATCCACCAGACCATTGACCTTAATGCCGAACAGCTTGCCGTTGTTTAGCCCAGCTTTGTCGATCTCAGAGCCTATGTTGGTCTTGGTCCCAACGTAGAAATAGACTTGACCGTTCTGACCATCATCCATTCCCGCAACGATAGTTTTGTCGCTGGCGAAGGGATTGGCAACGGCGTTCTCCCAGGAAAACTTGCCCAGGTAGGGTAACTGATAGGTGGTGCCCGCATTGGCTCCGGTGGCGATGTGGGCAAAGGCCCGTCCTTCAACACCAGCCTCTTCTCCATTCAGGTAAATGCGAGTAGTCGTCCCCAGTCCGGTGGCACTGTTGTAGAACGCCGAAACGTCAGCCAGGTCGGCAGAACAGAAACGGTTAAAGACGGTGGTGCCCTGGGTAAAACCGGAGCCATTCCAGAGATAGACGGTCTGAATCAGGTCGCTGCCGCTGACTACGGATAGATCGGACTTGTTGATGATCCACTTGGAGATAAATGCCCCCACGGAGCCATGCGCCCGTGTGACACCAACGGTATTCCCAAGTTCATGATTCATTAACAGGGTGAAGGTGCCATCGCCGTTGTCAAACGCACCGAGGCCATCGGGGATACCCACCATCTTGTAACCACCGACGCTGTCGCCCACTGTCAGAATCGATTTTGTGCTAACTCCCGTTGCGGTAGGCTCGATGTAGGGCGTTTGGGAACTGTTCGGTCCGGTTGCCAGAGGGTTTGCAGGAGTTGCCCCCCCTCCCGTTGCTGTGCCATCGCTCAATTTCAGTTGGACGGTATTGGTGTTGTCTAAATCGCCCCGACGGGTAATCCGCACCGTTGCGGTTGGGGAGAATCCGGGCGTATTGCCCTCTGTGACGCTGTAGTTACTTGTGCTGAAGTCAAAGACTGGGGTGACATCCAACGCATTGGGTTGAGTCCTGAAGGCGTAGACATAGCTGGGCAGCAGGGTTGCCCCAGAGGATGGCGGTAGAGAGTCGATCGGCTGTTGTGTACCATCTGTGTACACATCAAACTGAGTGCCGCTACCATTCTGGGTAACGCTAAAGTCGTTATCGGTGGCAACCAACAGGGCAAAGGAGCCATCGGACAGTTGGGGGCCAAGTGCTAAACCTTCAATTTTCTCAGGAATGGGTTGACCGGCACTTTGGAGAGCTTCTGCGATATCTAAAAACAGAGACTTGCTGACAGGAGTGACGTTTGCAGGTAGCGTGTTGGTGCCTGCCAGGGAAATACCACTAACATTGGTAGCTCCCGTCAGATCAATCTTGTAAACGCGCTTGCTACCAATTGGCAGGTTACTGGCAGGATCCACACCTACGCCCCGGTTATCCCGCTCCAGGACCAGCAGTTCCGTATTGTTGATTGCTACGAGGGAGCTAATCCCGATGTTGCGACCTTGAGCGCTGGCACTAAAGTCGTTGGCAGTACCGGGGATGCGATCGTTAATGTCGGTCAGGCTCTCTAGCTGATAGATGTACTGGGCGTCACTTTGCCCCGTTGCCACGTCATATCGAACGATGCGCACATTGCGGCTGTTACGCCCCGGATTGGAACCCCCCGATCCTTCTTCCTGGAGGGGATCTTGAAACACGGCAAATAGTTTGGTGCCATCCGGACTGATTGCCAGTCCTTCATAGCCCCGGTTATCCTGGCGACCCGTAGTCGAAGAAACATCCCCCGCATAGTAGGGAGCACCATTCAGCTTTGGCAGCACATTTGCCGGTGGGGTGAGGGCCCGCACAAACTTCCCAGTTGGCTCAAATTCGTAGATGGAAGGTCCGTACTCGTCTGACACAAAGAAGTTACCGTTTGCTCCAACTACAAACCCTTCCGGATCTTGGCTTTCGGCAAGCAAACTGCCATTTCCACCATCTGCCAGTTGTTTGGAGTTAAGTCCATTAAAGGGGGTGTCCGTGGTGTAAGTGACACCATTCAGCGTTGTCCCTGCTGGAATATAGAAGGGAATCGTTTGTACCACCTGGAAGCCAGAAGCCGCACCTGTGTTTGGGTCAACTACCAGGGAGATTTTTTCTACGCGAGTTTGGTAGGAAATGGTGCCCCCACCGGGACCGCGATCGGCAAGTCCGTAGTAAAACCCAGTCCGATAATCGTAGAAGAAGTCAGAGCCAAACCCGCCTAAACGGTTGACATTGGCTCCTCCACTGCCCCCATTGGTAGGGTACAGGTCAGTCGCATTGCCGGGAACTATGATTGTGCTAACCAGGCTGGCATTGCCATCATTATCCAGAATCGAGATCCCCTGGCTAGTTGTGTTGCCCAGCGTAATCCCAGCCGAGGGATTGCTAAGGCTCAGGCCTGCGATTTCAGTTCCTTCAATCAGAGCATCGTCTTTAACGGTGAAGGTGACAGAACCGCTGGTTGCCCCGTTGGGAATTGTGATGACAGTGTTGCTGAGGGTGTAGTCTGCTGCTGTAATTCCTGCTCCAGCTACGCCTAGATTCACCGTTTGGTCGCCTGTCACTGCACTAGAAGCGATCGCCGTTACCGTGATCGCGGTCTGTCCTGCTTCCGATCCTGTGGTGCTGCTGACCGACAGGTTGACCGTGGGCGTTGCCGAACCACTGCTGACCGTAATACTACCGATTGGCAGGGCGGTGCCAGTGTTATTGAATGTCCAGTTTGCGGGATTATTAACAGCAGCAAGCCATTGTTCCTTCGTGAGGTTAGAGAGTGTGCTGAAGTTAAAGGCCGCATAGGTTGCGCTATTGCCCAAGAGAACAGCCGTGTTGCCAGCTTGGGATAGCCCCGGAATCACATTGCCTGTATTGGAACTGGTAGCATCTTCAAATGCCCCAGTGTAATCAATCTGAAAGATCGGAGTAAAGCCAGATAGGAGGGGGCTGGAACCTGTGGATTGAACGGCAGCAATTTGATCACCCCCCGTTGTCCCGGTTCCTTGTGCAAAGGATAGATCGGCATAACTCCCTGAAGCTGGGGATGCAATCGACCCAGATTTTGTCCAGGTGAAGTTTGCGGATGTATCAATGCTGCGAATTACTGTACCGACAGGAATGTCTGTGGTGGCTGTAAAC
>JBAUTA010000686.1:0-2085 GCA_049581985.1 Kovacikia sp. | reverse complement strand
GAAAATAACTTTCCTACTAATGAAAATCCACTATTTTTTTGATGGTGTTTCTTGTCATATTTCCGCTCGTGAATTCATGGGATAAGCAAGTTTTTTGACCCTTTCTTAAATCGGACTTTAGTAAGGTTCATTTATTGACTTGTGTTCGAGAAAAAAGCTTGACTGTAAGCTGTCAAAATTATCGATCGGGTTTGTTTCATCTTACTTCCAAAACTGTAAAGTTTCGGCTTACTGACGTGAATGTTGAGACCTACGTGTATCCTGAAAGTAATCCAACTTATGCATTGAATCTAGCTAATGACACAGCCATTGCAACTATTACCCATGATGATTATGAAGAAGCTCAGTTAAATTATCGAAAGCTTAATAAGCTATTGGTGGAGACTCAGGAATCTTCTGTATTTTTAAGGTATGAAAATGGAGTCATACGCTGGTTTATTTTAATTTTAATTGGTCATTTTTCTATTCTGGGCTATTGGTTGTGTTTTTTATGTTTTGTAGGGCAGCTGCTACTGTTGGGGACATTTAGCTTGAACCTTCTAAAGAAAGTGTTTTGCAGATTATTTTGAATCATTCCTTTGAATCATTCTTTAGAGGGGCCAATGCTGAAAATATAATTTAGAGGATGCTTGAGAAATGTTGTCTAACTCCAGAGCGAAGATTCAACGAGTTTTGATTGTAGGCGCTACTCACGGCAATGAATTTGTCGGTGCTTACCTCATTAAGAAGTTGAGAAAACATCCCGAATATGTACGGCGATCGACTTTTGAAACCCTGACTTTGTTGGCTAATCCACAAGCCTTTGCTAAAGCGCGTCGGTATGTAGATACCGATCTTAATCGTTGCTTTCGGTATCAGGATTTGCAGGACTTAACACGATTCACTTATGAAGAAATCCGTGCCAGAGAAATTAATGAAATCTTTGGTAAAAATGGTAAAACTCCAGCCGATGTAATCTTTGATCTTCACACTACTACTGCCAATATGGGCCTAACGGTGATTATTTACCCATACTCTTTTAATCTACAGTTGGCTGCGTACCTTCAACAAATGAACCCTTTAGTCAAAGTATTAATCTTGCCGGAAACAGAGCAAGGATATTCCGGTTTACCTTCTATCTGTGGATGGGGTTGTACGATTGAAATTGGAGCTGTCGCGCCTGGGGTTTTGCAAGCTGAGCCATTTCAGCAGACGGAAAGATTGCTTGACCACGCTTTAGATTATGTGGAAAGATGTCAGAGTCAAGATGAGTTGCCGTCCTTGGCGCATAGGTTAACAATATATCAACAGGTTGGGGCTATCGATTATCCCAGAAACGTTGCTGGTGAAATCCAAGCCATGATCCATCCAAAACTCCAATTTAGGGATTACGAACCACTACATCCAGGAGATCCAGTGTTTCTATCATTTGACGGAGATGTCATCACTTACACTGGCGATTCTACAATCTATCCTATTTTTATCAATGAAGCGGCTTATTATGAAAAGGGTAATGCCATGATTTTGGCTCAAAAGCAAAAGCTTGAGCTATCTAGTGTTCCGAAAGGAAAATTTTGATGGGTCAAAGACCCACAAAATTTAACCTCAATCAATCTTCCAGACGTTAGTGATGTTGCAGAACTAATTGTTCGCACCACTAGCCTTCGTAAGCTGCGAAACGGATCTCAGCCAAAAAACTAACCCGCTGTTCCATTGGCTAACGGTTCTACCAGTGTACGGACTCTTTCCACATAGATTACTCCAACCGTCGCTTGAGAGCAGAGCAGGTTTGGGCAGCAGTGAATTCGCTGCATTGGCTTCACGGTAGTCAATGACTGACACAGTTGGGGTTGACATGCCATCGATCGCCTGAGAACCCTTTCATTTTGCCAAACTTGGATAAAGTGTTGCCATACCTTGCGGCTCATGGATGTACTTGCCACTCTGCCAGGGTTGATAGGTCTCGTTATACAAACAGAGACTATGGGGGTTTTTGATCACAAACTGCATCATTTTTCGATGGGGTTCACTTCGAAAGAATTGCTGCAACGCCTGCTCCGATCGCCAGTAGCTGATCATAACCACCTCATTTGGGCTACAAATGCC
>JBAUTA010000685.1:0-6018 GCA_049581985.1 Kovacikia sp. | reverse complement strand
CCGCTGCCAGTCCCCCGATCCTAAACCGGGTTCTAAGAGCCAGGTTCCAAAGCGAGAAAAATCTTCCAGAAAGTAGGTGGTTTCAGCGCTGTTATTCTGTTGGGGATGGCGGTAGAAAATAACCGCGTGCTTCCGTGAAACGCCCGCCTGATCTTCCTGAATGACCAGATCGTTTTCATTGCGATTGCGCCCTACGCGGATCAGCCCTCCATGAATATCCCAGACCTTTGCCGTTTTCAGCGATCGCAAAGAAGCATTGGAGGTTTGTGGTCCTAACTGAGTAATGGGTCCTGGCATTTCAGTGGGACTGCCCTCGATCTGCTTCAGCAATTCGCCATCAAATTCGGGATGCATATAAAGGACAGGCAGGGTCCAGGCTTGCTGATTAAACCGGTACAGGGTCAACAGATGTTGGCGCGCAACGGCTACGGCCTGATCGATTGGAAGCCTTTCTGCCAGAGCTTTGGCAAAGGCTTGAATAAAACTGAGTGCCTCCTCATCGGTAATGGTGTCCCGCATTCCCAACACAGCAGGCACCCCGTGATGAATCAGAACCTCTGCCAGACTGCTGCGGGGAATTGCCTGGGAAGACTGCGATTCAGGATCGCTGGAACTACTTTCATGATCCGGTTGGGCACCCCAACAGGCATTAAATACGGCTAACTTGACCTGACGGCGGGTTAACACCTGTGCCAGTTCGGTGCCGTTGAGTGTCATATCTGGTCGCAGAAATAACAAGCCCCCATCGGGAGCAGGCATCCCATGGCCTGAGTAAAAAAAGATGTTGTAGTTCTGGGTTTCTAAACTGTGAATTAAATCTGCCGGAGTCGGCTGAACCAGGGTATCGACCTGACAGGGAGTACCTGTTGCGCGTCCAATTCCGGTACTTCCAGAGGTTCTCAGGACAAGAGCTAGGGCGTTGGCTTCTTGCTCCAGTTGGAGAATATTTTGTGCCTGGTAGCGGGAACCCTGCGTAGCGGAGTCTGGCGTGGGGGGGGCTGCCGCAGGATCGGAATCCTGTCCCAGAACAAGCAGAATTTTCAGCATATAGTCTGACCGCAGCACTGGCAGCATATTCACATCGCTTGTGGTGCGGCTAAACAATAGCTGTTGGCTGAGGGAAATAGCTTGCTTTCCTGCTGCATCTTGCATAATTTCCCAGGGCAAGGCGATCAAACTGGGATCCCGGATTTCTAGACGCATGCGTAAGGGTTTTCCCTGTCCCATCGCGATTCCCTGGCTGTGGTTAAGGCTGCCTTGAGTGGGACCGTCGAATAACCATTGCCAAAGGCTAATCCCCAAATTCTGCATTAAACGTCCTGCCCGACTAACAGGCTGATCGGGAGCAGTGAGGGAGGGATTGATCGGCAACATTGGATCAATCAGTGGCCCATCGACTTGAGATACCTGCGGTACGCTAGGTAGAATCCGGGTAGAAAACATCTCCTGCCAGCCTTGCCAGAGCTGAGCTAGCCCCTCTGACCAAACGCAGTCATGCAAAACATACCCCCCTGGATAGGGAGCTTTGGTGACGTGAACAGCGAAGTGCCCCGTTGTCCGCAAGGGGGCGATCGCCAGGTTCAAACAGGGAATTTCAGACAAGGCCATTGAAGGGTAAATGGTAGACCCGCAACGAGATCGGGACTGTCTTAACAGTCTAGTCTTTGTTTGCCATTAGTTGTTAGCGGGTGGAAAAGAGGTAATGGGCAAGGGGCAACGGATAGGGGCGATAGATGATTTTAGTTTCTTGCTAGGGGAAATTCTTGGTAGATAGTCCAGCGTTGATCATTGTGGATTAACAAGGTGAGGTTAGCAACTGTAAATTCAAACTGCACCGGATGCGGTTGAAACTTTGCCCAGGCATCTCGAAAGTTCTCCCTGGTCAGGTCTCGAAACCCAACCGTGATGTGGGGAGCAAAGGACCGGGTGTTTGAGGATGGATCAATAATGCCCAAGTTCATTGCCATCTCTGTCATGAGTGCCGTCTGCAATGCCAGCAATTCCGGAGTCGTCTGCACGTTGATGTAAACGACGCGGGGCGGAAAGGCTCCAAATCCACACAGGATAATAGGAATTGGCAGATGTTGAAGCGCAAACTTACTTAGGGCTTGGGTTAGGACTGCAAGTTCTGTCTCAAGCCATTCGAAGGGAGGCTGCAAGGTGATATGAGGTGGAGATTTCAAAGCAGCATGGCTATTGTAGCGATCGGCAAAAACCTGCTTCACCTCATTGACGTAATCTTGAACCTCCTGAGGAGGTAATAGCGCCACAAAAAAACGACGGTTAGAAGAATTCAAGGGAGTTAAGGAAATTATGGGTGATGGGTTATGAGCTATAAATTATGGACAGAACCGTTAGTGCCAGCAGTCAGAAGGCAAGGGGCAGAAGTTATTAACCTGGCAACAAACAATCTCCCTCCCCCTCCACCCATTCCCCTTGAAAGGGTTGAGCGACTCACACCAGGTTCGACTTGTAACCCCCAGCTCATCATTCAACACTTCTATAATTCAACATCTTCTATGCCCTGGTTTGTCAAGATTGAAGAAGGAATGGTTGAAAAAGCCACGTTTGATCAATACATCCCTGCCCACAAAGCCTACGTGCGGGAATTAATTTCTAAAGGACATCAGGCAAAAACCGGGTATTGGTCTTGCTTTGGTGGCGGTATGCTGTTGTTCCAGGCAGCGTCGATGGATGAGGCAAGGGCGATCGTTGCCCAAGATCCTCTGGTAGTAAATGGTTGTGTAAATTACAAGCTTTACGAGTGGCGGATTGTGGAGGGATAGGGAATGCCAAATGGGAGTTTGGTGGTTTAAATTCTCTGTCCCCGATCTCACACCCTGTCCCCAATTCCCGCCCCTGGCTACCTGCTAAACCAGTACCTACCCTCTACCACCTGTGCTATGCTTTAGATGATCCGGATCCATGCGATCACAACGCCCAAACCTTGTCAGGACCGGAAGGTAGCAGCAATACGGGATGCTTGCGATAGGCGTGGACTCCGGGTCTTTTTGTACGGTTTTCTGCCCGAGATGTCCGGTGACAGCTCATTCGCTTTGTTCCTATGCTGGAGTCAAGTGTATTCAGGAGACTTGGCAATTATGGGTTTGGGAGATCTGGTTCAGAAAGCAGTTTATCTTGGGATCGGTTTTGCCTCCTTTGCCGGAGAAAAAGCGGGTGAAAAGATCTCTGAACTGCGGGGGCAGTTGCAAACGCTTGCAGATGAAATGGTTGAGCGAGGCGAGATGACAGCCGAGGAAGCTCGTAAGTTTGTTGACGATATGGTGAGTAAAGCTCAGCAGCCTGCGGTTGAAGTGCCTGATTCTTCAAAGCCTGCGGAACCGCGCAAGATTGAAATTATTACAGATGATGACGATCCTACTCCTCCGCCCAGTCAGACAGAGGTAATGCGCCGTCAGGTAATGGACTTGCAGGAAGAACTTAGACGCCTGAAACGAGATCAGCCCTAGGGAAAGGGTTCTGCTGGTCTATCTATACCGTTGTCTATGCTATACCCTTGTCTATCTATCTAAAGATACAATTTGAATGATGGGTGATCTCCATAGCTATCTCAACTGTTAAAGCTTGTGCTTTCCCTGGGGTCATCTGGGGCAGGATCAGGATATTCATGGGAGAACTCTTCTAAATTGTTAAGAACGAGTTTAGTGTAGAGGTGTATGGAAAACTGGTCACTCGATTTTTCTAAGATGCTAGAAGTCGTGGTCAAAGAGGTTGAATATTTTCTGACGGAGACTGCTAAGGATGTCAGCGAGGTGGTTGATGCGTTTGTAGAAGTCTCTGAAGAAATTGTTGAGCAAATGCAAAACACCTTTGAAGCCGAGATTGAACCGTTTATCAATGAGTTATTAGACCCTATCCTGGAGGCTTACCTGGGGTTTGAAATCGTTGTGGAAGAAACGACTCAGCCCGTTATTCATAGCTTTGAGCCATTTTTGAATGATCACCCTGCCTGTGTTGGTTGTCGTCATTATCATGGTCAGGCCTATGGCGGCACAATGTTGGTCTGTGGCATGCACCCCTACGGCTGGGAAGGGGAGAAGTGTCCGGATTGGCATTCAACCTGGACGGAATAGAGATCGGCAGGAGTGGCTCTACAACCGTCTTTAAAACTCTACAACAACGGGAAAAAGTGTCCTACAGGCCCTTGCCCCTGACCAATGTTGAGAGCATATTTGAGGGCAGTGGTGACGTACTCTTTGGCGGAGTGCGTTGCAGCAAGGGGAGTTTTACCTAGAGCCAGGTTGGCAGCGATCGCTGCTGACAAAGTGCACCCTGTTCCATGGGTGTTGGTGGTTTCGACTGTCTCAGTGGTTAGGATTTCTAGTTTCTGTCCATCGTACCAGGCATCGATCCCTCGAAGTTTTCCCTGCATCCCTCCGCCCTTAACCAGGACCGCTTTTGCACCCAATTGGTAGATGCGCTGAGCGGCGGTTTGCATCTCTTCCAGGGTGGAAATTTCCATTCCTGCTAGAATTTGAGCCTCGTATCGATTGGGTGTAAGGACGATTGCTAGTGGAATTAGGGATGTTCGCAGGGTGACGATCGCGTCATTATCAATTAACTGGGCTCCTGTGCGCGATACCATTACCGGATCCACGACTAGATTTTGGATTTTCAATGTTTTAACCTGTGCTGCCACGGTTGCCATAATTTCCTGGTTCAACAGCATCCCTGTTTTGGCCGCCTGCACTCCAATATCTTGGGCCACCGCTTCCATTTGAGCCGCAACCGATTCTGGAGGTAACGCATCTACTCGCATCACGCCCAAGGTGTTTTGGGCAGTGACGCAGGTAAGAGCACTGGTACCGTGGACTTTGTGAAACGCAAAGGTGCGCAGATCCGCCTGGATACCTGCGCCACCGCCGCTGTCGGAGCCAGCGATCGTCATTGCTGTCGGGATAATTGGCATGGTCAAAAACAAAGGGTGAGGCGTAAGGGGTGAAGTCAAGGAGCGGGGGGAGGGGGGAAAGTTCCATTATGATGAAAAAAGATCATTAAAAAAAGTTACAAATCCCATGCAGCTCACCCGGATTGATTTGAATAGCTGGATTTTCCACATCTCTGGACACACAATCTTAGTGGATCCCTGGTTAGTTGATCCGCTGGAGTTTTATGGGCTGCCCTGGCTATATACGGCATCTCACAACATTCCCGTGGCATTTACGCCTGAGACTCTGCCAGCGATCGACCTCATCCTCCTGTCCCAAGGGGTAGATGACCACTGCCACAGACCAACCTTAGAGAAATTGGATCACAGTATTCCAGTCATTGCCTCGCCCTCAGCAGCCAAGGTTGTTAGAGAACTGGGCTTTCAAAAGGTAATTTCGCTTTCCCACTGGCAGGAGGTTGAGGTTACTAAAACGCTTCAAATCACAGCCGTATTGGGTGCAGAACTGCAACCTGGTCAGGTAGAGAATGGTTATTTGTTGAAAGATTTGACGACGGATGAAACGCTGTATTATGAACCCCATTTAGCTCCCTTTCAGGAACCACTCAAGCAACGTCTGGGGTCAGTGGATGTGGTGATCGCGCCCGTGATCGGTCAAAAGTTTCCTTTGCTGGGCCAGGTAATTATGGGACCAGAACAGGCTCTGCAACTGGTCGAAATTCTCCATCCGCGCTATTTTATGCCAACCACCATGGGAGATATTCGTATCAGCGGCATTTTACCCATGTTTATTCAGTCGGTTGGAAGTATGGAGGAATTTCGCGATCGCTTGATCGCTTCTAGGTTGCCCACCCAATTGTTGCTTCCTGCCCCTGGTGAAACCATTGAATTGGAAGGCGCTAGCAAATAAGTCTGAAAGCCCAGCGGAATGGATTTGAGATTTCTCAAATCCATTAAACCCATGCCTCATCCCAATTTGAACGGTCACCCTTAAACAGTTATGGTTAACCGTTACCTGGGGGGACGTCGCCGCTGGAGGAATTCTGGGATATCTAAACCACCTGTTGGTTTGCCTTTAGGCTCAGAGGGGGTGGGAGTGGGACCAACGG
>JBAUTA010000684.1:0-2272 GCA_049581985.1 Kovacikia sp. | reverse complement strand
ACTCATACCAATTTAAAAAATGAAAGTTGCAGATGGGGGTGTGGAGGATTCGCCCCCAGCCAGGGGTTCCACCCCTGCACCCCGTCCCCAATCTGCCCTGTTCGCTATTTAAATTGGTATCACAACTGATTTATGACTGCTATAGATAACCCCCTGGTGGTCAGGACGCTGACGCTAGCAGCGCCCTACTGGTCAGTCCAACGAAGTTGGTTCTTACACCCTGGTTTACAGCATTGGTTTACAGCATTGACAAATCACCGGCCACTTCCAGGCGGGTCACACCGCTGAGGGTCATGAAGTTTTCCGAAAGCGTTTCGGAAACCGAAGGGCTGATCCACCCCATTTGTCTCAACAGGTGGATTGCCACCGCCTGCTTTGCCCGCTTTGCCCCATCCATCACCTTAATTGCCAGCCCCAGGCCCTCATCCAGTCGCCCGATACACTGAATTCCTTCGGCTCCCGACTTACTTAACAGTTCTCCCTCCGTCAGGCGCATGAGTTCTGTGTCAAACTCCCCATCTCCGGCAATCATGGTCGGGTGGTGGGTTATCGCCCGCACAATTCGCTCCATATCTAGATTGTCTCTGGAGGATAGGAGGGCGTAAAGCGACGCGATCTGCCCCAGCTGCATGAAGTAGGTTGGCGCACCGCAATCATCCCTGGCACTGATGAACTCCTCCGCAGGCATGCGCAGTAGCTCGGCAACCTTTTGGATGATCAACTGCTGGACGGGATGGCTCCGCTGCAAATAGTTGTTCAGCGGCCAGTTTCGCTGCTGACAAACCGCCAGCATGCCAGCATGTTTGCCAGAGCAGTTATATTCCAGCGGACTTAGTTTGCCGGCTGGAATGGGGCATTGCAACGCTGTTGGGTCAACGTCCGATCGCCATAAAACATTGAAAACCTGCCGCACCTGCTCAATTCTGCCTTTGTGGGAGCTACAGATAATTGCCAGGTCGCGATCGGTCAAACCATAGCGGTCTAAGGTTCCGGTTGTGGTAATTGCCAGCGCTTGAAACGGTTTCAGCGCCGAACGGACGAACGTCGCCGTCTCCGCATTGCCAGCAACCAGCAAAGTACGTCCACGACTGTCACAGACGACCGCCTGAACGTAATGCTTCGATTCGATAATGCCTTCTCGCAGTAATCTGACTTCCAGTTCTGCGGTTTGTGTGCGTCTTCCCCGTGTCATTCTTCGGACTCTAACATGGGTAAGACTCTAGCACTTGAAGGGGACAGCGGGGAGAAAAGTTTTAATACCGTTTAAATTTTAAAGATTTGTTAGCTAAACCAGTAGCCAAATCAAACTGCCACTCAGTAATAGCAGGATCAGTGCTGCCAGAGTCTGTTTTAAGCGGTTCAGGATCGGCTGAACCTGATAGGTGACCACGAGCCGATCCTGGGTTTGAATCTCAAGCGGCTTAGCCCAGGTTTGACCGTCATACCAGCCCGATTCTTCATAAAAAACCGTGGGGTTGTAAAGGCGGGATCGGATATAGGACCAGCCCAAATAAAGGTGCAGGAGAACCAGGGATAAAAACAGGCTGGCTCCAGCGGCACCCATCAGAGCAAACTGAACCGGATGCTTGGTGGGCGAAAAACTGGCGGCGGCAACTGGCCCCGCGATCGCCCAACTCCAAATCCAGATCCAGACTAATTTCCGGATATAGCCTGACATTTCCAGGGTTGCCCAACGGAAAAACCAGGAATCGGTTAACTCTTTGTACTCGTTGAGGGGCTGCTGCTCGAACGGAACCGGGCAGGCAGAACTCGAAGTCTTCTTGGTCAGGTCATCCGGTAGCAAGTGGGTATCCTCAACAAGCAATCCTGGAGTAGCATGCAAGAGATTACTTGTCAGTATAAACGACTCAGTTAGATGCGCGGTTAGCGATTAACTAACTCACCCCCCTCACCCGATCGTCAAAATAAAACCCGTGGCCAGGACTAAGCCAAACCAAAATGGCCTATCATTTCCACCCTTCTCCCCAGGGAGAAGGGTTTCAGACCGCTTTAGGGTGCTTGACTGCTGACTTTTCTACCCTAGGAAATTGTAATCACCCAGGTGCCCAGGTATCGCAGTAGAGGAACGTCTCCCGGTGAGAGAACCTGGCAGTTGAAGTAAAACATGCCTCCAAAGGTGGGATTCCGGACATTTGCAAGCTGAATCTCAACTCCGCTACCTGCTGGAATAGGCTCAGCCGGATAGATTTCGAGCAGGTGATTGTCCTTATTCCATCTGACTTCTTGAAGCTTAATCGATTTATCTTTCACA
>JBAUTA010000683.1:0-2054 GCA_049581985.1 Kovacikia sp. | reverse complement strand
GATTTTGGCAAAGTAACCGCAGGGTTCAGAGAGATCTACGTTAGCTTACGCCAGCAGGTGATTAAAGCACTTGAAGGACTTCCACAGAATGCACGCATTTTTGTCGCAGGACATAGTCTTGGCGGCGCATTAGCCACTTTAGCAGTTCCAGACATTCTCAGTAATACCCACTTCACAGATCCTCAGAAAGTCATTTTGTATACCTTTGCTAGCCCCCGCTGTGGTGACAGAAAATTTGCGATTAGCTTTCAAGAGACTCTTGTGAAACATTGGAGAATTGCTAACAGTGAAGATATTGTGCCGATGCTTCCGTTCCCAACCGGAAATGTTATTGCACCAGCATCACCAGATGCACCACCAGAACCGGAACTTGGGTACGGAGGAGTCGCTGGAGTAGATACCAATCCAAATCCAATTTTTGGATTCTTTAAGGAAATTTATGACAGAAAGAAAAAGAGGATGCCAGACTATGTGCATACTGGCACACCAATTTACTTCACGATTCATGAGGCTGCCCTAGAGAGACACCATAATCTTAATGAGGTGTATATGCTTGGGATTTTTGAATCTCCACTTTGAGTGGTTATCGCTATCGCTATCGCCAGATTGATTAGAACAGAGGATTAAAGGGGGAATGGGGCACTGCCTCTAAACAAGGGTTTAACCCCTGCACCCCGTCCTAAACAATAGGGCTACGGCTATTCTTAAATTGATTACAAATGTCGTAGTTCAGGCGAGATACCTGAACTATGTTCACGAATAACTTAGTTATAGGGTGAGTGGCGATAGATACGCAGTTGCAGAAATAGTAAAAAGTAAGCAAATATGACTACGAACCGTTCTCCCCTTTCTAATCTATGGCATACAGCACAAGACCTGGAAATGAAAATAGGGGGTGCCATTGCCATCTCTGTTGCTACCGCGATGCTGATTATGATTGGGGTTCCCACAGCCCAAGATGTCTCCGGTAATTGGAACAACATTGAGAAGAAGGAGCGATCTCAGGCTGGGGTTAACTTGCTGCAAACCATTGCTACCAGCATTGGTGGGATTGCTGTATTTTGGAATATTGTGCTGGCTCGGCGACAAATGGCGATCGCCCACCGCCAAACCGAATTGGCACAAGACCAGATGGAGATAGTGCGCGAACAGATTATTAATGAACGTTTCTCTACTGCTATTGAACAACTAGGAAATAGCCAACTAGCAGTTCGAGTTGGGGCGATCTATGCCTTGGCAAGACTTGCAAAGGACTCACCCAGAGACTACTGGACAATTATGGAAATGCTGGCATTCTTCCTTCGAGAACAATGTCCTCTCCCTAAAAACATTACAGAGCGCAATGGGGAATGCAGATATCAGTCCCACGTTCCTAAAGATGTGCAGGCAGCTGTTCTTGTTTTGGGTCAACGGGACATTGACCAGGATCCTGCGGACTCCCATCTCCATCTAATCCATTCCGACCTGAGGGGAATTACCTTTGCGGAAGGTGATTTTCGCAATGTCTATTTTTATGATTCCAACCTCTCTGGCGCTAACTTCTATGGGGCTAATCTCAAAGGAGCTAACTTTTGGAAGGCAGACCTTTCCTATGCCAACTTAAAGGGATGTCAACTAGATGGGGCGATTTTGAACAAAGCAAATCTCGGAACCGCTAAGGGTTTAACCGTTGAGCAAGTGAAAATAGCAAAGAAATGGGAAAATGCAGTTTACAGCTTAGATTTTCGAGTGCAATTAGGATTGACCCCTAAGTAGGTAGCTCTAATTAATTGTAAGAACGGGGAGTGGGGGCTGCGCCCCCAGGCAGGGGGTTCCACCCCCTCCACCCCCAAACTCATCTTTTATTTAATTGTGCCCAGCTACTTACTACCCCTTCTGAACTGCATTATTCCAGGCACCAGAGTAGCGCCAGGGAAGGTGTGTGAATTAATTTTAGCGATCGCCCCTGCCCAGAAATCCTGAAAAACTGGCTCAAAATTTTAGAGAAGTCCCTAAGAGGGTGTTTTAAAAGCTAGGAATTGTGATGTTAAGTACTCAGCGATCCCCCCTAGCCC
>JBAUTA010000682.1:0-5333 GCA_049581985.1 Kovacikia sp. | reverse complement strand
CCCCAAACCCCCATGCTGCAAAATTTAGTGTTTGCAACACTAGCGGCATTGGAATCGGTTCTCGACCTACCCACTACAGCAAGAACCCTATCATGAGATTCATTCGATTTCTGTTGGAAATATCCTGGCGCAATATTGTGATTGCGACCGTCGCTGGTTTTGTCAGTGGCAGTGGCAATGCCCTGCTCATTTCATTGATTAATCGGTCTGTCCAGCAAGCGTCTTTACCGCATGCGTTGCTCTACTTTGCCATCCTAAGCGTGTCGATTCTGATCACCAGTACGCTGTCGCAATTTATGCTGATTCATCTCTCGCAAAATGCAATCTATCAATTGCGGTTACGCTTGAGTCAGAATGTTTTAGCGTCACCCTTGCAGCATCTTGAAAGACTGGGCGACAATCGCCTGATCGCCACGCTGACAGATGATGTCCGCACCCTTGCCCAGGCAGTGTCGGCGATTCCTAACCTCTGCATTGATTTAGCGACTGTAGTGGGCTGCTTGGTCTATCTGGCCTGGCTATCCAATATTCTGTTTGCCTTGACGATCGGCTCTACCGGAATTGGGATTTGGTTTGTCCAAACCCGCCTCAGCAAAGCCCAGCGGTTATTTTCCAAAGCCCGTGAAGAAGAAGACACTCTGTTCAAGCATTTTCAATCCATCATCACAGGCACGAAGGAACTGAAGCTGCATCGTTCTCGCCGCCAGGATTTTCTCACCCAGCAACTGCAAGGCAGTGCCATCACCCTGCGGCAGAAAAATAGTAGGGCGATGAGAAGTTTTGCGATCGCTAACGGTCTCGGACAATTTTCTCAACTCGCCAGTTTAGGGTTCATTCTGTTCGTTTTGCCCTGGCTCATCCATGTGCCGGTGCCAATGCTGGCTACCTATGTGCTGACTTGCACGTTTATTTCTCTACCAATGCAGAACCTGTTAAACCGGATGCCGGAACTGATGCGAGGCAACATTGCTTTGAAGAAAATTGAGCGGATGAAACTGTCTCTGGCAAACCACGCGGAATTTGATACTGAACCCGCTGCGACTCAGCCCTGTTGTCAACTTGAACTCGATCGGGTGACCTATCTGTATCATCCCGAACCTGCCGACCGGGAACCACCGAAGGGTCGTCCTGCGGGACCACCGGATGATCGCCTCGATGATTTCCTGGATGATCTATTGGAGAGTCCGCCCAATGGCAGATCTCCAGGTCGTCAACCGCAGCCGCAATCAGCGCATCCACCGACGCATCTGCAAAATCATCAACACAATGGTCATCAAAATCATCAGCATAAGGATCATCAGCATAAGGATCGATTCGATCACCAACCCAAGCAGCAACCGGGTCAATCCGTGGATCCATCAACCAATCAATTAACCAATGTAGACAGAGCCTTTCCCCCTCCCCACCTACCCCAGGCTGGTGGCAGACCCCTGCATCCGCCCAGTGGTGAAGAACCAGGGTTCCTGCTGGGGCCCCTTAGCCTCACCTTGCGTCCCGGAGAAATCACCTACATTGTCGGTGGTAATGGCAGTGGTAAGTCTACCCTCGCCAAGCTGATTACAGGCTTATATACGCCGCAAACAGGCACTATTTATCTCGATGGGGTGGCCATCACCGAGGCGAATCAAGAATGGTATCGTCAGCATTTCTCGGCAATCTTCTCGGACTTTTATCTCTTCGATCGCTACCTTGGCTTCAATCATGCCGGACTCGATCAAGAAGTCGAAACCTATCTTAGACAACTGCAACTTGATCATAAAGTGCAGGTTAAAGATGGCGTGCTTTCCACCACGCGCCTGTCTCAGGGGCAGCGTAAGCGCCTCGCCCTTCTGAATGCCTACCTGGAAGACCGTCCAGTCTATCTCTTCGACGAATGGGCGTCGGATCAAGAACCCCGCTTCCGTGATCTGTTCTACAAAGAGATTCTGGTCAAATTGAAGGAGCGCGGCAAAACTGTGATCGTCATTACCCACGATGATCGCTACTTCCATCTGGCCGATCACATCATTAAACTCGATTACGGCAAAGTGGAATTTAACCGTACATCATTGGCGGGTGTACCGCTGCAATAACCCTTGAAGACCTCACTACGTGACTCCCTGGGAGTATGACGATGAGTATCCTTTCATCCAATGACAAGCAGAAGATTTGCGATGATATCATCCAGCTTGAATCGGCATTGGATCATACGTTGCAACAAATCTTTGAATGTGCAGGAGATCGCATTAAACCCGACGATCAAACCAGAATTCATCAGGAAATGGCAACTACTAAACAACTATTAGAACGCTTGAGAACCCGTTATGAAAGCGAGGTGAACTCTAGTGCCATCCCAAACCCCTCTGAATTGGAACTGATGTCAAACCCTCACACCGCAAGCACAACCCACTTTTACTCCAGGAGTGACGATGACGATGAATTCTCTTGAACCCCTTCAACCTCCCACTCGTTCTGATTCGTCCGATGGGGCTCTGACAGTACCTGCTGCCCCCAAACGGCGCTTCATCCGGTGGATTTCCGGCTCTCTGCTACTGGCGTTATTAGGAGGGGGAGGCTATGTGATCAGTCAACAATTGGGCAGCAAGGCAGAACTATCCACCGACCAGCGTCCTAAAGTCGTGCCAGTGGAGCGCATGGATTTGGCGATTACGGTATCAGCGAATGGCATCGTGGAGCCGGAGCAAGTGGTCAATGTTAGTCCTAAAACAGCGGGGATTCTGACTCAACTCCTGGTTAAAGAAGGGGATTCTGTGACGCAAGGACAGGCGATCGCCCGGATGGATGACTCCAGTTTGCAGGGTCAACTGACTCAAGCCCAGGGGCAATTGGCCAAAGCTAGAGCTGACCTGGAGAAAGCGCTGGCGGGTAATCGCACCGAAGAGATTGCTCAGGCAAAGGCTCGGGTCATCAGTGCCCAAGCTGAAGCGAACCAAACCGCTGCCGATCTGCGCCGCAATCAATCCCTGTATGAGGCAGGGGCGATTTCCCAACAAACGTATGAAAAAGCCAGGACTGCAAATGCTACGGCTCAAGCCAATCTTGCCGAAGTTCAACAAGCTCTGGCGCTGTCTCAAGCTGGATCGCGAACCGAAGAGATTGCTGCCGCCCGCGCCCAAGCACGATCGGCTTTGGGAACATTGGAAACGATTCAGTCTCAGATTAATGACACGATCATTCGGGCAGCGTTTAATGGCACGGTCAGCCGTAAATATGCCGATCCAGGGGCATTCGTCACACCGACAACGGCAGGCAGTTCCGTGTCTTCAGCCACCTCTTCTTCGATTCTTGCCTTAGCTTCGACCAATCGGGTGGTGGCCAATGTCTCCGAAACCAGCATTGCCAAAATTCGCATCGGGCAAACGGCAACAATCACTGCTGATGCTTATCCGGGAAAAACGTTTCGGGGCAAGGTGTCCCAAATTGCCACTCAGGCGATCGTGCAGCAAAATGTCACCAGCTTTGAAGTGAAGGTAGCGCTGGATCCGATTGCTGCCAAGCAGTTGCGATCGGGCATGAATGTTTCGGTGAAGTTCAATGTGGGTTCAGTTACCCAGGCGATGACGATACCCACGATCGCTGTTAACCGTGAAAATAATGTCACGGGCGTCTATGTGGGTGCGCCTGATCAACCGCCCCGCTTTATTCCCATCACGACAGGCACCACCCTCAACGATCGCACGGAAGTGAAATCGGGATTGACGGGAACAGAACATATCCTCCTGCAAGCCCCGCCGAAGCTGAAACCCAAATCCGGGTTTTCACTCCCCAACTTTCTCGGTGGCAGTGGCAAGGATGGACCACCAGGACAACCACCGGGCGGCGGCCCACCCCAGGGCAGACCACCCCAGGGCGGATCACCCCAAGGCGGACCACCTGGCGGTTAACGCTGTCTTGCCGAACCGAAAGATTTCCCGTAGGGGCAAACGGTCGTTCGCCCCTACCTAAAAAATTTCACCTTAATTTATCCTCATTCCTTAGCAGGTGACCTATGACGAGGACTCTCACTCACCGCAGTGCTCCGGCAACGCTGCGGGTGCGTCCGGTGGCAGCCATTGAAATTGTGTCGATGGCGATCGATGCGCTGTGGAGTAACAAACTCCGCACCGGACTGACGATGCTGGGCGTGATTATTGGCATTGCCTCGGTGATTGCCATTACCTCAGTGGGACAAGGGGTTCAAAAAGCAACGGAACAGCGAATTCAAGCGCTGGGTTCGGATGTGCTGCAGATCTTTCCTGGCTCGGCCAAAACGGGCGGCATTAGCCAGGGGGTAGGGTCTAGCTCGACGCTCATCTGGGAAGATGCGAAGGCGATTCAGTCGCAGGTGCCAGATGTACAAAAGGTTTCTGCCTATCTGCAACGTCCTGGGCAAGTCGTATCGGGACAACAAAATCATTCCACCAACATTGTCGGGATTGATTTGAACTATCTGGTAACCCGCAATACGAAATTGACCCAGGGGCGCTTTTTTACCCAGGAGGAAATGGATACGGCCCAACCCGTCGCGATTCTCGGCCCAACCGTGCGTGACAAATTGTTTGGCAGCGGCGGTACGGCGATCGGGCAAGCGTTACGGATTCAAGGCAATCATTACGAAATTATTGGTGTGTTTGAGCAAAAGGGATCGGAAGGCTCCATGGATCGGGATGATCAGGTGTTTATTCCCCTCACAAATATGTCAGCGCGGATTGTCGGCAACAACGCGATCGATGGTGTGGCGGTCAATGGCATGTATGTCAAAACCCGTCAGCAGGAGCAGTTAAAAACCGCCGAGACGATGGTGACCAATCTGCTACGGCTGCGGCACAATCTCTCACCGACGCAATCCGATGATTTCAGCATTCGGAATCAGACAGATGTGGCGAATACCCTAACGACGGTGGTGGGCTTATTTACGGTGATGGTAGTGGCGATCGCCAGCATTTCGCTCCTCGTTGGGGGGATTGGCATCGCCAATATTATGTTGGTTTCAGTGGTGGAACGCACGCGCGAAATTGGCGTTCGTAAGGCGGTCGGCGCAACCAACGCCGCGATTTTATACCAGTTTTTAGCCGAATCCATTGTCATTTCGACGGTGGGCGGGGGCATTGGCATCAGTGTGGGAATTGGCATTGCCTTGGGCGCAGCCACGGTACTTCAGCTTCCCTTTGTGGTGTTGCTGTGGTCGGTGATGGGTGGCTTTGGCCTGTCGTTTGTGGTCGGGCTGCTAGCGGGGGTGATTCCGGCACGGAGTGCGGCCCGCCTGGACCCGATCGCGGCCTTAAGGAGCGATTAATTCAGATCATGTAGTTTGACGAGAAACCGAGCTTCTAGAAGAACGTGAAGGGTTTCAC